>NZ_JBFUBY010000160.1:0-13208 GCF_056405515.1 Polaromonas sp. P1_G2 | reverse complement strand
TCCGGCAACCGGCGGTGCTGGATACGCGGGTGCACGGTCTGCAGGCCGCGGGCGGTGTCGCGGGCTACGACGACTGCTTCGCGATAGACCGCGACACAGCGGGTGAGCTGGCGCTTTGCGCGCGCGTGCGCGCGCCGGCCGGCGGCCGCGTAATGGAGGTCTGGTCGACCGAACCCACGATGCAGTTCTACACCGGCATGGTGGCCGGTGAAGCGCTGGCCGGTGGGCCGGGCAAGGGCGGCAGGCGCTACGTGCAGCAGCAAAGCCTGTGCTTTGAGCCACAGGGCTACCCGAACGCGCCCAACATACCCTCCTTCTCTTCGGCCGTCCATGCGCCGGGGCAGGGCCGCCAGGGCCGCACGCTGTACCGCTTCAGCACCTCATAAAAAGCTTGCGCATGTCAGAATGCACCGGCAACAGCTCGCCCGTGGCAATCAGTTCGGGCGTCATCCCGAAATAACGGCTCGCGCAAATCATGACTTCATGCCCCAGAGCGCTGCCGCTCCGCGTGCTGTTCATGCCTTCGAGGTTGAAGAAGGCATGCGTGGTGAAGTTGGCCACGGTGGGCGCATCGAGCGCCACCGCTTCGTAATCGAGCACCAGCTCATTCTCATCCGTCACGCTGTACGTCAGGTTCAARGCCAGTGTTCCGGGAAAACCTTCCTCGCCGTCGGAAAACACATAGCGCATCTCCACGCTGGAATCGTTGTGCTGCACCGCATCGAACACCTGGAAGCGTGAGCCGCGCAGGCCGCCGTGCAGACAGTGCGGGCCGTTGTTGGCGGCCAGCTGGTGTTCCACACCGCCCAGTTTGAAACGCGCATTTTCTATACGCCCGGCATAGCGCCCGACAAAGGCGCCCACGGAGGGCGAGCCGCCCACCACGCCTTCGATGCTGTCGTAACCCAGCACCACGTCGTCCGCGGCATCGAGCAACAGGGGAGAATCCGCGCCGCTCACTTGGCAATGATGGTCAGCAGTTCTTCACGCGTGGTGGGGTCGGCCATGTACTTGCCGTACAGCGGCCCCATGCGCCTGACCATGGGCGAGGCATCCCGGACCTTGACGAACTGCGAGCCCTGCTTGGTGGTGGTCTCCAGGGCCGCGGCGACACGCTTGTTCCAGAGCTCGCGCATCAGGATGGCGGATTTGGCGCCGGCTTCGCTAAACGCAGCCTTGTCTTCCTTGYTGAGCTTGTCCCAGAGCTTGGTCGACACCACCAGCGCCTCGGGCGAGATCACGTGGTTGGTCATGTAGACGTTTTTGGCGACCTTGTAGTGCCCGGTGGATTCATACGAAGGCAGGTTGTTCTCGGCGCAATCAACCTTGCCCTGCTCCAGCGCGCCCAGCACTTCCTTGAAAGGCAAGGCCACCGGTTTGGCTTCCATGAGTTTCACCATTTCGATGTAGACCTCGGACTGCTGCACCCGGATGTTCATGCCGGCCAGGTCCCGGATGTTGTTCACGGGCTTGACGCAGTAAAACGAACGGCCGCCGCCGTCATACCAGCCCAGCACCACGAAGCCGGCGGTTTTCAGGTTGGCGGAAAACCGCTCGCCCAGCTTGCCGTCCAGGTGGCGGAACATATGGGCTGAATCGGTGAACAGGAAAGGCAGGTTCAGCACCTTGATGCCCGGCACGGCGTCCGACAAGGGACCGGAGCTGAATTCGGCTACGTCGATCTCGCCGCTCTTGAGCATCTGCACCGCCTTGGGCTGGTCACCCAGCGAGCCGTTGTTGAAGAGCTCGATGTTGTAGCGGCCGCCGGTGCTTTTGGCGACCTGTTCCACAAAGCTCTTCAGGGCTTCCGAGACCGGGTAGCCGTCGGGGTGGATGTTCCAGGCCCGCAGCTTGGTCTGGGCCATCGCGGTGCTCGCGCATAGCGCGAAAGAGAGGCATAAGAGCCCCTTGAAAGAAATACGCAATTTTGTCTCCTGGATAGGTCGTAACGGCCGCCTCTGACGGGCTGGCTCGTATTTTGTCAGTGTTTGAATCCCTTCACGGATGTTCACACGGATGACTCGCSGCCGTCCAAAGACAAGCGGCGATATCACCACTAATTCACGCAAACACTCTTCAGTCTAACTTGATGTTGGCGTCCGAGACGACCTTGGCCCAGCGGCTGCGTTCCTGGTTGAAGAAGCCGTCCTGCTGCGCCGGCGTCATGGTCACGACCTCGGCGCCCTGCCCCGCCAGCTTGGCGCGTATGTCCGGGCTGCGGATGATCTTGATGAGCTCGTTGTTGAGGCGGTTGATGATGGCCGCGGGCGTGCCGTTGGCCACCAGCAGGCCCTGCCAGGTGCCGGACTCGAAGTTCGCCAGGCCTTGTTCCGCCAGCGTCGGCACATTGCCGATCAGCGGCATGCGCGTGCTCTTGGAGACGCCCAGGATTTTCAGCTTGCCGCTTTGCACATGCGGCAAAGTGGCCAGCATGCCGTTCATGAGGATCTGGGTTTGCCCGGCGATGGTGTCGCTGACGGCTTGTGAGCCGCCCTTGTAGGGGATGTACTGCCATTTGGCCTTGCTGGCCCGTTCGACGGCCACGCCGGCCAGGTGCGGCGCGCTGCCCATGGCCGTCACCGCGAAATTCAACTCGGTCTTCTGCGACAACGCCACCAGTTCCTTGAGGTTGCTGACGGGCACCGAAGGATGGACCACCAGCAGGTGCGGTGAATACGCCAGCATGGTGACGCCGCGCAAATCCTTGGACGGGTCGAAACTCAGCTTGGGGTAGACCGAAGGGCTGATGGCCAGCGCGCCGGTGTCGCACAGCAGCAGCGTGTAGCCGTCGGGCGCGGACTTGGCCACGATGTCGGCGCCCAGGTTACCGTTGGCGCCGGCTTTGTTGTCCACGATGACCGACTGCTTGAGCGCTTCGGACAAAGGCTGCGCGATGGCGCGGGCGATGATGTCCGAAGAGCCGCCCGGTGGGTAAGGAACCACCAGGCGTATCGGTTTGGACGGCCATCCGGCCTGGGCGTTGGCGGCGCCGGTTGCAGCGCCCACACCCATGGCCACTGAAGCCGCAATAAGTTCTCGTCGATTGATAGCCATGTTTGTCTCCTGAAGGTCWAAAAAGCGGTTACCCCTCCGCCGCGTCGGGAACCTCTCTCGGGCTCCTCGTGCGCGCCTGTCTTTCTGCTCAGGCCGATTTCGCGACTTCGTGGTTGCCCAGGAGCTCCAGCGCCCGCACCAATGCGGAGTGGTCCAGGTCCTGCATGCCGTTGGCGGCGCAGGCCTGCATCAGCTGGGCGGCGCCCGCCGTCTGCGGCAGGGCCAGGCCCAGGGTGCGCGCGCCGCTGAGCGCCAGATTCAAGTCCTTCTGGTGCAGGCCGATACGGAAACCGGGTGCGAAGGTGCGCTTGATCATGCGCTCGCCGTGCACTTCCAGGATGCGCGAGGAGGCAAAGCCGCCCATCAGCGCCTGGCGCACCTTGGCCGGGTCGGCGCCGGCCTTGCTGGCGAACAGCAGGGCTTCGCCGACGGCCGCGATGTTCAGCGCCACGATGATCTGGTTGGCCACCTTGCAGGTCTGGCCGTCGCCGTTGCCGCCCACCAGCGTGATGTTCTTGCCCATCAGCTCGAACAGCGGCTTGACGAGGTCGAAGGCCGCTTGCGGGCCGCCCACCATGATGGTGAGGCTGGCCGCCTTGGCGCCGACTTCGCCGCCCGACACCGGGGCGTCAAGGTAGTCGCAGCCCAGGGCATTGATTTTTTTGGCGAACTCTTTCGTGTCCATCGGCGAGATGGAGCTCATGTCGACGACCGTCTTGCCCTTGGTCAGCGCGCCCACCACGCCGCCTTCGCCGAACAGCACCTTGGCTACGTCGGGGGTATCAGGCAGCATCAGGAAGATGATGTCCGCCTGTTTCACCACGTCGGTGATGGAATCGCAGGCCTTGCCCTTGCCGGTCAACAGTTCCGCGGGCACCTTGCCCAAGGTGGTCATGAAAACTTCGTGCCCTGCCGCGATGAGGTGCGCCGCCATGGGGTTGCCCATGATGCCCAGGCCGATAAATCCAAGCTTGCTCATTTCAAAATACTCCAGTCAAAAATTCAGTCGGAAACGATGGCGCCGATCAGGCGCGGTAACGGTCGTGCAAGGCTTGCGTCGCGGAGCGGAACACACCGAGGTCGCTGCCCACGGCCACAAAGGTGGCGCCCATTTCCATGTAGCGGCGCGCGTCGGCTTCCACCGGGGCCAGAATGCCCGTGGGCTTGCCGCAGGCCTTGGCGTTCGCAAACACGGCGGCAATGGCTTTTTGTACATCGGGATGGCTCGCGTTGCCCAGGTGGCCCAGGCCGGCCGCCAGGTCGGAAGGGCCGACAAAAATGCAGTCCACGCCTTCGACCTCGGCAATCGCGCGCGAAGCCGCGACACCGGCGCTGCTTTCGATCTGCAACGCGACGCAGATCTGGTCGTTGATGCCCTTGAAATACTCGGGCACCGTGCCGTAGCGGTTGCTGCGCTGCGATACCGACACGCCGCGCACGCCTTGCGGCGGGTAGCGCGTGGCGGCCACCGCGCGCCGCGCCTCGTCCGCGCTTTCGACGAAGGGGACCAGGAAGTTGTAGAAACCGGCGTCCAGCAGGCGCTTGATCTCGACCTCGTTGTTGCTGGTGGGCCGCACAAAAGGCGCGCTGGGGCTGTCCTTGAGCGCCATCAGTTGGGGAATGAAGGTGCCCACATCGTTGGGCGAATGCTCGCCGTCAAGCAGGATCCAGTCGAAGCCGGCCACGCCCAGCACCTCGGTGGTGATGGCATTGGCCAGCGACGACCAGCAGCCGATCAGCTTTTTTCCAGCCAACAGGTCGCGCTTGAAGCTGTTGGGAAACGGTTGGTAGGGAGTTGCTTGTGTCATGGTGATGTGCTTTTACGTTTCTGTTGGAATCAGCGTGCGGGCATGCCGCGTTATTCGGCCTTGATGTTCGCCGCCTTGATCACCTGCGCCCACTTGGCGACTTCGGCGCGCTGGAAAGCGGCAATCTGCGCCGTCGTCATATTGGCCGGCTCCATGCCGAAGCCCTTGAGCTTTCCCTGCATTTCAGGTTCCGCCAGGATGCGGGCGATCTCGGTGTGCAGGCGGTCGACCACAGGCGCGGGCGTTCCCGCCGGCGCAAAGATGGCCTGCCAGGACAGCACTTCGAAGTTGGCCAGGCCCTGCAAGCCGGACTCGGCCACCGTCGGTACGTCCGGCATGGAGGCCAGCCGGCTGGCGGAGGTCACCGCGATCGCGCGCAGCTTGCCGCTCTGGATGTGCGGTGCCGCCACGACGCTGGTGTCGAACATCATGTCCACCTGCCCGCCGATCACGTCCTGGATGGCCGGGCCGCTGCCCTTGTAGGGGATGTGCGTGAACTTCACGCCGGAGCGGAAAGCCAGCAACTCCAGCGAAAGGTGTTGCGAGGTGCCGGTGCCGGCCGAGGCGGACGACAGGCCGCCGCTTTTGCCCTTGCTGGCTTCGAGCACGTCCTTCAGGGTCTTGTAGGGGCTGGCCTGGTTGACCACCAGGACCAGTGGGTTGGTGCCTATGAGCGTGACGGGCGCAAATGACTTGATCGGGTCATAGCCGATTTTCGGATAGAGGCTGACGTTGATCGCATGCGAGCTGACTGTGCCGCCCACCAGTGTGAAGCCGTCCGGCGCGGCGCGTGAGCCCACTTCCGAACCGACGCTGCCGCCCGCCCCGGGCTTGTTGTCGACGATGATGGTGGTGCCCAGCGCCGTACCGAGCTTCTGCCCGATCAGGCGGCCCAGCACGTCGGTGGTGCCGCCCGCGGCGAAGGGCACCAGGTAGGTGATGGGCTTGCCGGTAGGCCAGTTGCCCTGGGCGAATGCGGTCAGCGTTGAAAGGCCGGCCAYGGCGGCCAGCGCGGTAGTGAGCAGGATACGGCGTTGCATGAGGGTGTCTCCTTCAGGTGTGTTGTGTTGTGTTGTGTCGGGGTGAGTGGATGGACTGTTCGGCCTCTCAGGGCATCTCGACGATTTCAATCCAGTTCGGGTTCTTGCCGACGGGCAGCCGCTTCGGTGCGCCCAGCGCGCCCGTCGCGGCGTCGATGGCGTGCACGGACACGCTGTGCGAGTCCTGGCCCGCCGCGATCAGGTAACGTCCCGCGGCGTCGATGGCGAAGCCGCGCGGGGTCTTCTCGGTGAGCGTCTGGCCCAGGGACTCCAGCAAACCGGTGGCGGCATCGACACGGAAGGCTGAAAGCGTGCTGGACGTGCGCTCCGAGGCGTAGAGGTAACGGCCGTCGGGTGTGAGGTGCAGGTCGGCGGCCCAGGGTTTGCCGGCAAAACCCGCCGGCAGYGTGGTCCGGGTCTGCAGCAGCTTGAGCGTGCCGCGGCTGCCGTCCCAGGCGAACACCTGGAGCTGCGCGTCCAGCTCATTGAGCAGGTAGGCAAAGCGCTGCGCCTTGTCCCAGACAAAATGGCGCGGGCCGGATTTTGCGGCGGAGGCGGTCAGCGCCGGATCATTGGGCGAGAGCACACCGGTGGCGGCGTCAAAGCGCCAGCTGGTCACGTTGTCGTTGCCCAGGCTGGTGGCCAGCACGAAACGGTTGGCCGAATCCGCATGGATGGCGTGCGCATTCGCGATCCCGGGAATCAGCTGCTGGATGGCGCCGGCCTTGCCCTCCTTGTCGATGGCGTTGACGGTGATCTTGTGGCCGGGATAGGACGCCGCGAAAAGCCAGCGCCCCGTCAGGTCGGTGTCGATATTGGCCATGCTGTCGGCCAGCGACGCTTCGCCGAGCTTGCGCAACTTGCCGCTGGCGCCGTCAATAGCGAAGCTCACGACACGGAAAGGCTGGGAACGCAGCGCGGCATACAGGAAGCGCTTGTCCGGGCTCACGGCCATGGGCATCACGGCTCCGCCCACGTTCACGGTCTCCACCGGCTTGAGCGTGCCCTGGGCACGGTCCAGCTCGAGCACCGAGATTTCCTGGCTGTCGGCATTCGACACGTACACCCAGGTGGCGGCGGAAGCCGCACCGGCGGAGGCCGCGAGGCCGGCTGCCGCCAGCAGCCGAAAAGCCAGGCGCAGTGCGCGGGAATTTGAGGGAACGATGTTCATGGTCTGTCTCCTTTTGTTGTTGATGGACGGCTCAGGTCACGGGCGCCGGGTTGAACAGCACCAGCGCGTTGTGCAGCTTCCAGTGCTCGGCCCAGGTTTTCTTGCGGCCGCTGGCCACATCCAGCATGAACTGGAACAACTCCCAGCCGACGTCTTCGATCGTGGCGTCGCCGTCGGCGATGCGGCCGGCGTTGATGTCCATCAGGTCATGCCAGCGCCGCGCCAGGTCGGTACGCGTGGCCACCTTGATCACCGGTACTTCCGCCAGCCCGTAAGGCGTGCCGCGGCCGGTGGTGAACACGTGGATGTTGATGCCCGCGGCCAGCTGCAGCGTGCCGCAGATAAAGTCGCTGGCGGGCGTCGCGGCGTAGATCAGGCCCTTTTGTTTGACCTTTTCACCCGGCGAGAGCACGCCGCTGATGGGCGCGCTGCCGGACTTGACGATGGAGCCCATGGCCTTTTCGACGATGTTGGACAAGCCGCCTTTTTTGTTGCCGGGCGTGGTGTTGGCGCTGCGGTCCACGCGCCCCTTTTGCAGGTAGGCGTCGTACCAGGCCATCTCGCGGATCATGGCCTCGGCCACTTCCGGCGTGCTGGCCCGTGAGGTCAGCTGGTCTATGCCGTCGCGCACCTCGGTGGTTTCGGAGAACATCACCGTCGCGCCGGCGCGCACCAGCAGGTCGGTGGCAAAACCCACCGCCGGGTTCGCCGTCACGCCGGAAAACGCGTCGCTGCCGCCGCACTGCACGCCCACCACCAGTTCGCTGGCGGGCACCGTCTCGCGCCTGCGCGCGTTGAGCCGCTCCAGGTGCAACAAGGCGGTCTCCATGATCGAGTCGATCATGGACATGAAACCGACGTGGTTCTCGGACTGCAGGCAGACCACGTCCAGTGCGGCTTCGGCCGTCGTGCCCACGTCGGCCACGTTGCGCTCGTCGATGATCTGTATGCTGCCGGGGGGCAGCAGGCGCTCGGGCTGCAGCTTCTCGCAGCCCAGGCTGACCACCATGACCTCGCCGCCGAAGTTGGGGTTCAGGCTGATGTTGCGCAGCGTGCGTATCGGGATGATGGCGTCGGGCGCGTCGATCGCCACGCCGCAGCCATAGGTGTGCTCCAGCCCCACCACGTCGTCGACATTGGGAAAACGCGGCAGCAGTTCGGCCTTGATACGCTGGACGGCAAAGTCCACAACACCGGCCACGCACTGCACCGTGGTGGTGATGGCCAGGATGTTGCGGCTGCCGACCGAGCCGTCCGGGTTGCGGTAGCCCTCGAAGGTATAGCCTTCCAGCGCCGGCAGCGGCTCGGGCCGCACCGTCGCCTTGGGCAGGTTGTCCAGCGAACGCGCGTCGGGCATTTGCAGCAGGCGCTCATGCACCCAGCTGCCAGCGGGAATGTCTTTCAGCGCATAGCCGATGGGCACGTTGTAGCGCAGCACCGCCGCGCCCTGCGGCAAATCCACCAGCGCCACCTTGTGGCCCTGGGGCACACGCTCCACCAGCCGCAGGCCGTCCGCGAAGGCGGTGCCCTCGGGCAGGCCGCCGTCGTTGGCGACGATCGCGACGTTGTCGCGAGGGTGCATGCGGATGTGAAGCGGTGCGGCCATGGCGTGCGATTCCTTTATTTACCGACCACCATGTACAGGCTCGGGAGCCACATGGAGAACGCGGGAATAAACGTGACCAGTGCCAGCGCGAAAATCAGCGCGCCGTAGAAAGGCCAGATGGTGCGCATCACGGTGCCCACGGACACCCCGCCTATGGCGCAGCCCACGAACTGGGTGGTACCCACCGGCGGCGTGTTCAGGCCCAGCGCGCAGTTGATCAGCAGCACGATGCCGAACTGCACCGAGCTCATGCCGTAGTGCTGGGCGATCGGCAGGAAAATCGGGGTGCACAGCAGGATGGTGGCTGCCATGTCCAGGAAGGTTCCCAGCACGAACAGGATGATGTTGATCAGCAGGAAGATCACCCACGGGGTGGTGGTGACCTGCGACAGCATCTGCCCCGTCAGTTCCGCGACGCCGTAAAGGCTGATGAGGTAGCCGAAGGTGCTGGAAATGCCGATCAGCAGCAGGATGACGCCGGTCGTCTTGACGGCTTTGGAGGCGGCCTTGATGAAATGTTCCCACTTCAGGGTGCGGTAAACAAAGATGGTCAGGGCCAGCGCATACAGGACAGCCACGGCGGCGGATTCGGTGGCGGTGAAGATGCCCGACAGAATGCCGCCGAGAATCAGCACGACAATCATCAGGCCCGGCAGCGCCGCGGCGAGCGAGCGCGCAACAATTGCCCATCCCGGAAAACTGCCGGCTGGATAACCGCGTTTCACGGCGACCAGGTAGGCCGCCGCCAGGTTGCAGATGGTCAGGATCGCCGCGGGCACCAGTGCCGCCAGGATCAGCGCCGCAATCGACACCTTGCCGCCGGCGGCCAGCGAATAGATGATCAGGTTGTGGCTGGTCGGCATCAACGCGCCCACCAGGGCCGCATGCGTCGTCACGTTGACGGCGTAGTCGGCGTGGTAGCCCTCTTTCTTCATCATCGGGATCATGACGGCGCCCATGGCGGACACATCGGCCACCGGAGAACCCGAAACGCCGCCGAACAAGGTGCAAGCCACCACGTTGGACATGCCCAGGCCACCGCGTACATGGCCGACCAGGTTGCGCGCCAGGTTCACGATGCGGTCGGCAATCCCGCCGTAAAGCATCAGTTCACCAGCGAAGATGAAAAACGGAATCGCAAGAAAGGAAAAGATCCCCATGCCGGAGGTCATCTGCTGGAAGCCGACCGCCAGCGGCAGGCCTTCATACAGCAGCGTGGCCAGCGCGGACAGGCCGATGGAAAACGCCACCGGCACGCCGAGCAGCAGGAACAGCGTGAAGGAAATACAGAGAATGAGTAATGGAATTGTCATGATGTTGCTTAGCCCCAGGCCGGTTCGACTTCTTGGCCCTTGGCGAGCGCGATGATGTGTTCAATGGAGAACATCACGATGAGAACGCCCGCAATCGTTGCGGGAACATAGCGCCATCCCTCGGAAATCCACAGGGTGGGCAAGCGGTAGCTCCACACGGACTCCGCCAGCGAGGCGCAGTTGTAAGCCATGGCGGCGCCGAACAGCATGACCAGCGCGTGAATCAGGTACTCCATCTTCAGGCGAAGGCTTTCCGGCGCGAGAACCAGAAAGGATTCCAGCCCGATATGGCCGGCGTCGCGAACGCCCACCGCCGTGCCGAACATCGTGACATACAGCACCAGCAGCAAGGCCAGGCTCTCCGCCCAGGTTGGGAACAGGCCGGCGCGGGATCAAGACTTACTTGGTGTCCTGGATCCGTTTGACGAGGCTCTTCAGCGCAGCGTCGGTGATGAACTTGTCATAAACAGGCTTCATGGCATTCTGGAAAGACACCTTGTCGACCTGGATGATCTCGGCACCACCGGCTTTGACGGTCGCCAGCGATTTTTCCTCGCGCTCGTCCCACAGCTTGCGCATGTAAGGCACCGACTCCTTGGCCGCCTGGCGAATGGCCTTCTGGTCATCGGCGCTCAGGCCGTCCCAGGTGCGCTTGGAGAACAGCAGCATCTCAGGCGCCATCGAATGCTCGGTGATGGAGTAAAACTTCGCCACTTCAAAATGGCGCGAGCTTTCATACGACGGGTAGTTGTTTTCGGCGGCGTCAACCAGGCCGGTCTTCAGCGCGGTGTACACCTCGCCAAACGGCATGGGCGTCGCGTTCGCGCCCATGGCTTCCAGCAACGAGACCCACAGGTCCGACTGCTGAACACGCACTTTCAGGCCTTTCGCGTCGGCAAGCGAACGAACGGGTTTTTTGACCGTGTACAGGTTGCGCGCACCGCTGTCGTAATACGCCAGGCCGATAAAGCCTTGAGGCGCGCACGAAGCCAGGATCTGCTCGCCGATGGGGCCGTCCAGCACATGGCGCATGTGATCCTTGGAGCGGAACAGGAAAGGCATGGTCGGAACCTGCGTTTCGGGGCAGATGTTGTTCATCGGCGCGATGTTCACGCGCGTCATCGCCAGGGCGCCGATCTTGGTCTGCTCGATCGTGTCTTTTTCGCTGCCGAGTGCGCTGTTGTTGAACACCTTGATGCTGTGCTTGCCGTTGGTCAGCACCTTGAGGCGCTCACCCATGAACTTGACGGCCTCGACGGTGGGGTAACCGTCGGGGTGGATGTCCGACGAGCGGAACTCGGTGGCAAAGCTTGCCATCGGCATCAGCGCCAGGGCGGCGGCTACGGCAAACAATGTTTTTTTAATCTTCATGTCTCATCCTCTAAGGTTGGTGGTGGAAAGCGGGTAGCGGGAACTTTTAATACAGGCACGCGGTTTCGGGCAGCCCGCGAACGCCGGGGCGCAACGCGAACACACCGCCGGCCAGCGGCTGGTCAGATAGATCGACACCTTCAGGGCGTATCGATGTCACGAACAGGGTGTCAAGCCCGGCGCCGCCGAAGGCGCACATGGCGGGCTTCTTCACGGGCACGGCCAGCGAACGGTCCAGCTTGCCGGCGGGCGTGAAGCGGTGAACCAGGCCGGCGTCGTTGCCGCAGATCCAGTAGCAGCCGTCGGCGTCGACAGCCGCGCCGTCAGGCCGGCCGGGCAGCGGGTTCATGTCGATGAAGAGGCGCCGGTTCGACGGGATGCCGGTTTTGGTGTCGTAATCAAACGCCCACACCGACTGCACCGAAGGGTGCGAGTCCGACAAATACATGGTGCGGCCGTCCGGGCTGAAGGCCATGCCGTTGGGGGTGATGAAACCCTCGAGCAGCAGTTTGAGGCCGTTGCCCTGGTAGCTGTAGATGTTGCCGACGCGCGCGCCCGCGGCCATGTTCATCTGCATGGTGCCGGCCAGGAAACGTCCCTGCCGGTCGCAGCGGCCGTCGTTAAAGCGCATGCCGGCCTGGGCGTGGGTCACGCTTGTGAGCCGGTCAAAGCCAAGCTCGCCGCCGGCCTTCGGACTGATGCGGAACACGCCGCTTTCGGCGCCGGCAATCCAGTCCTTCGCACCCAGGCGGCCAATGCAGGCGGGCATTTCAGGCGCCAGCCATTCGGTCAGAGCGGCGTCGGCCACACTCCAGCGGCAAAGCCTGCGCGCGGGAATGTCGACCCAATAAAGCGCCTGTTCAGCCGCATCCCAGACGGGGCTTTCGCCCACGCCGTTGCGCGCATCCAGGACCAGTTCAGCTTGAGCTTCACTCATATATATAGAGAGATGCTCAGTCGCCGAAGGGGCCGGCCACGACAAAACCGCCGCCCTGGTACTGGGCCACCGGGTCCTTCAAGTCGGGCGCGGGGGTGCGGGCATAGACTGCCTCGCGGAAGATGTCGGAGCTGTCCTTGGGCACGTAGCCGATATGGCGGGCGCGGCTGTTGTCCCACCAGGTCACGGCGTTGTCGGACATGCCGAAGACGATGCTATGGCCCAGCACCGGCGTCGTCAGGCAGGCGGTGATCAGGCGGTGCAGGTCGTCAAAGCTCAGCCAGGTGGCCAGCATGCGGCGGTCCTTGGGCTCGGCGAAGGAGGAGCCTATGCGCACGCAGGCGGTTTCAATGCCGTAGCGGTCGAAATAAAGGCGCGACAGGTCTTCGCCGAAAGCCTTGCTCAGGCCGTACAGGCCGTCGGGGCGCGGCGGGTGGTCGGCGTTGATGGTCTGGTCCTGGCGGTAAAAGCCGGTGACGTGGTTGGAACTGGCGAAGACGATGCGCTTGACGCCGTTCTTGCGCGCCGCTTCATACAGGTTATAGGCGCCCAGGATGTTGGCCTGCAGGATGGGGCCGAAAGGCCCTTCCACCGAGACACCGCCCAGGTGGACGATGGCATCCACGCCCTGGACCATGGTGTGCACCGCGGCGGAGTCGGCCAGGTCGGCCAGCACCACTTCTTCGCCGGCCGCGGCGGCGCCGAAAGGCTGGACGTCGGACAAGCGAAGCACCGAACAATTGGCCTTCAGGCGCTCGCGCAAGGCCTTGCCCAAACCGCCGGCAGCACCGGTCAGCAACAGTTTTTCATGAACTTTGATGGTCATTTTTTACGTCTGGGCCCGGTGTCGCCATAAATCCGACAAACACTGGACTTTTTTTTGGAGTTTGTTAAAGTCTACCTACAAA
>NZ_JBFUBY010000159.1:0-9670 GCF_056405515.1 Polaromonas sp. P1_G2 | reverse complement strand
ACTTTATCGAATCGCCCGCAGCACCGCACGGTAAAAAATCACGCGCGTTGCCGGTTTGCCATTTGGTCGACGAAACCTTTAGTTTTCAAGAAGCCGTCTTCTGATAACTGCTGTGCGAGCTATGAATGCGCCCGCATTTCGCCTCAGGTCACCGCGACGCGCTTGGGACGGTTGTACAGGCGCTTGGCCATCACCGAACCCATGGCCATGGTCAGCTCCAGTGCGATGGGGCTGTGGCGGTTGGCCAATTCCAGGAAGCGCATAGGAGTCAGGCACCAGAGCTTGCAGGGGGTGGAAGCATGCACCGTGGCGCTACGCGGCATGTGCGAGAAAAACGCGCCTTCGCCGAGCACCGTGCCGGCGCCGACCAGCGCCATGCGCACACGCGCTTTTTCATCCTCGTAATGAACACTCAAGGTGCCGCTTTCGACAAAGTACAGCGTGCGGTCCAGCGCGCCTTGCTCCATCAACACCTGGCCGCTGTTCAGCGCAAAGGGCTGCAGGTAGCTGGCCAGGATGTCCCAGTGCGGCTGGTTGAATTGGCACCGCAAGGCATCGCTGGCGTGGCAATGCAGGATGGCCTGGGCAAGGCCCTGGATGTCAAAACGGATGGCGGCGGGGAGTGGAGCGTTCATAGTGCAACGGAAGATACCTTCGCATTACAAGCGCAGCAAGGGCCACTAACGCCCGCTTACACCTGATACAGGAGGGTCTGATTTTGTAATTTCCCCTCGAGAGAAGGCCATTTTTGACCATTACCGAGGGTCTGTGACCGCTGGTCCGTGCACGGCACCCGCCTGTCGCCGGTTCATTACTTTCCGATGCAGAATCTCGAGAAAATTTCGCCCAGAAGGTCGTCCGGCGTGAACGTGCCGGTGATTTCGCCGAGATGCATTTGGGCCTGCCGCAAATCCTCGGCGAGCAAATCCAGCGCCGGTTGCACGGCATGAAGTTGTGCGCCGGCTTTCACGAGTTGCTCTTGCACCTGGTTCAAAGCACGCACATGGCGCTCACGGGCCATGAACACGCCTTCAGGCACCGCCTGCCAGCCCGCGACCTCCAGCAGCCGGCGGCGCAGGTCCTGCAGGCCGGCGCCGGTTTTGGCGGAGATCAACACTCCGCCGCTGATCGTGCCCAGCAGCTCCGCGCCCGCCGCATCGGACTTGTTCCAGACATCAATGATGGGTGTGTTGCGCGGCAATTCGCGGCCCAGCACCTGCGCGATGTGCGCGTCGGCGGCCAGGTAATCAGCGGTGTGCCGGGTCAGGTCATGCAGGAAGAGCACGGCGTCGGCGCTGGCGATTTCAGCCCACGCGCGTTCCACGCCGATTTTTTCCACTTCATCAAGCGCCTCGCGCAGGCCGGCGGTGTCCACCACGTGTAGCGGCACGCCTTCGATCTGGATCAGCTGCGACACCTTGTCGCGCGTGGTGCCGGCAATCGGCGTGACGATGGCGAGCTCGGCGCCGGCCAGTGCGTTGAGCAGCGAGCTCTTGCCCGCATTGGGCTGGCCCGCGATCACGACCTTGATGCCCTCGCGCAGCAGCGCGCCCTGCACGGCACGCTGCATCACGCCGGCCAGCGTCGTTTGCAGGCGCTCAAGCTGGCCCTGCGCGTCGGCCTTCTGCAGGAAGTCGATGTCTTCCTCGGGAAAGTCCAGCGTGGCTTCGACCAGCATGCGCAAATGGATCAGCTGCTCGAGCAGCGTGTTGACCGCCAGCGAAAACTCGCCCGACATCGAACGCGCCGCCGAGCGCGCCGCGGTTTCGGTGCTCGCGTCTATGAGGTCGGCGATCGCCTCGGCTTGCGCCAGGTCTATCTTGTCGTTGAGGAAGGCGCGTTCGGTGAATTCGCCGGGTTGCGCCACACGCAGCCGCGGCACCGCCGCCTGGCCTGTCACCGGGTCCGGCACCGCGCCGGCTTCGAGGCAGCGCGCCAGCAGCAGCTGCAGCACCACGGAGCCGCCATGCGCCTGCAACTCCAGCACATCTTCGCCGGTATAGGAATGCGGCGCCGGGAAATGCAGGGCCAGCCCCTGGTCTATGGCCGCACCGTGCGCGTCCCGGAAGGGCAGGTAGCTTGCCTGGCGCGGCTGCAGCGCGCGGCCGCAAATCGCTTCAATGACGGGCGCGATGTGTTTGCCCGACACAYGCACGATGCCCACGGCCCCGCGGCCCGGCGCGGTGGCAATGGCAACAATGGGGTCGTGGTGTCGGGCCAGCATGGTGGTAGAGGTAGATATTAAGGGGCAAACGCCCGGCGGGGCCGCCTGAGGGCAGGGCCCGCCCCCCAGGCGATTTCCCAAGAAAAAGGGCCGCGAAGCGGCCCGATTTTTTTATTCCCTGTCCGCCTTACCTGAATTTAGGCAGGTTGAACTGTGGCGGCACGCCCATGCGGGTGTTGATGACCCACTGCTGCGCGATCGACAGGATGTTGTTGGTGATCCAGTACAGCACCAGGCCGGCCGGGAAGAAGAAGAACATCACGCTGAAGATCAGCGGCATGAACCACATCAGCTTGGCCTGCATCGGGTCCGGCGGCGCGGGGTTGAGCGCCGTCTGCAGCATGGTCGTGAGCGTCATCACAACGGGCAGGATAAAGAAAGGATCGGGCGCTGAAAGGTCGTGGATCCACAGGATCCAGGGCGCGTTGCGCATCTCGACGCTGGACAGCAGCACCCAGTACAGCGCAATGAACACCGGGATCTGGATCATGATCGGGAAGCAGCCGCCCATGGGGTTGACCTTTTCCTCACGGTAGATTTTCATCATCGCCTGCTGCATTTCCTGCGGCTTGTCTTTCAGGCGTTCGCGCATTTCCATGATCTTGGGATTGATGGCCTTCATCTTGGCCATGCTGGCGTAAGCCTTGGCATTGAGCCAGTAGAAAGCGACCTTCAGCAGCAGCACCAGCGCCACGATGGACCAGCCCCAGTTGTGGATAAAGCCATGCAGCTTGTCGAGCAGCCAATACAAGGGCTTGGCCAGGATGGTGAGCCAGCCGTAGTCCTTGACCAGCTCCAGGCCGGGGGAAATGGCTTCCAGGGTTTTTTCTTCCTGCGGACCGACGAAGAACTTCGAATCAATGGTCTTGGTCGTACCGGGGGCGATCACGTCCAGCGGCGTGATCATGCCGACGGCGTAGAGGTTGGTGTCGACCTTGCGGAAAAACAGGTCGCGCTTGACGCCGTCGCCCAGAATCCAGGCCGAGGCAAAGTAATGCTGCACCATGGCGGCGTAGCCGTTGCTGGCCTGTTTCTCGACGTCGACCTTGTTGTTTTCAATGTCCTTGAACTCGACCTTCTGGTACTTCTTGGCATCGGTGTATATCGCCGGGCCGGTGAAGGTGGAATAGAAGGAGGACTCTCCGGGCGGCTTGTTGCCGTCGCGCACGAGCTGCAGGTACAGCTGCGGCGAAACAGCCGCCGTGCCGGTGTTGACGATGTCGTGGCGCACCGCGATGTCGTAGGCGCCGCGTTTGAGCGTATAGGTCTTGACCAGCTTGACGCCGCCGACGTCGGCCGACTCGAACTTGACTTCGAGCTCGTTCAGGCCTTCCTTGAGCGAACGCTCACCGGGGACGACCTTCATCAGGGTCTTGTGCGTGGGAAGGCTGCCGCTGCCGATCAGGCCGGTCTGCGCCACGTAAACGCGGTTGGCGCTTTCATCCAGCAGCACAAAACCCTGGTCCTTGTGCGTCTGGTCTTTGTATTTGGCAAAGGCCGAGTGCACCAGGGTGCCGCCTTCGCTGTCAAAGGTCAGCGCGAGCACGTCGGTGCTCACCACCACACGCTCTTTGGTCGCCGCGGGCGCGGTGCTCGGGGCGCCTGCGGGCACGGCGCCGGGCGTGGCCGGAGCCGCATTCGAAGAAGCCTGGGGCGCGGGCACCGAAGATGCCGAGGCGCCGGCAGCCGGTGCGGAGGCGCCCACGGCGGGGGCCTTGGCGGACTGCGTGCTCGAGGGGAAGAAGGTCGCCTTGTGGCCGTTGAAAACCTGCCACTGGTCCCACAGAAGGACCATGGAGAAACCAAAAATCACCCACAAGATGGTGCGGCGGATGTCGTTCATGACGGCGTCTTTTTAGAAGGGGTAGGGGCCACGGGTGTGGCCAGGCGGGAAAAGAGAGAGAAAGGACGCGCCGCTGAGGCGGCCGGCGGCACCGGATCGTGCCCGCCTTCACACCAGGGGTGGCAACGGGCCAGGCGATGCAAGGTGAGGTAGCTGCCGACGGCAGCGCCGTGCTGCTGCAGCGCCTCAAGGGAATAGGCGGAACAGGTGGGCTCGAAGCGGCAGGCCGAGCCCAGCCAGGGGCTGAGCAGCAGGCGATAGCCTTTGACCAGGCCGATCAACAGCGTTTGCGGCAGGCGGACGGCGGCGGCCAGCACGGGATTCATGGCGCTTTGGCCCCCGCCTGCATCAAGGCCTGGACTTCGGCGCGCACGGCCTGCTTGAGCGGCTCGGAAGTGGCGCTGATGAATTCTTTGCGCGAAAAATCACGCCGCAAGCGGACCACATACGCGGCCTGGGGATACTGATGCGAAAAATCAGCGCTCACGGTGTAGATCTGGCGTTTGATGGCGTTGCGCGTGACAGCCCGTTTGGCCCAGCGTTTGGGAACCATCGCCCCGAGCCAGACGTCCTGGACGGGGAACAGCGACCTTGCCGCGGGGACATCAACAAGGCTGCCGGATTCGGCTTGCACGGGCTGGGCATCGAGCGCATTGCGGTGCAATGCGAAATGCACTGTTTTTGCAACGATGGCGCCGGCAAGGACTGCCTGGAACTGGGAACGGGTTTGAAGCCGCTGCACGAGCGCCAGGCGTCAGTTCGAAAAACTGCGGATGGCCAGCAAAAACGACAGGCTTAGACAGCCAGGCGTTTGCGGCCTTTGGCGCGGCGTGCAGCGATCACTGCGCGGCCGCCGCGCGTTTTCATGCGCGTCAGGAAGCCGTGCGTACGGGCGCGTTTGACTTTGGAAGGTTGGTATGTGCGTTTCATGATGAGTCCTGGTCCTGTTTGCTTGTCAGCCTATTAGCTTGTTAGCCGGTCAGCTGCAAAGCTTCCCCCTGGGCGATTCGAATGATCTTGGTGGCCGTACAACACAACCAACTCTGCAAGTCTGCAAACAGGTATCAAACCCGCTGCGAATCAGGGAAACCCATGATTATCGCAGATTTCCCAACGCTGGCAACAAGTTAGCCCGCTCATTGGGGGTAAAGGCTGAGAAGCCCCTGGCCGGTCCGCCGGGCGCCGCCGGAGCCGGCCGAACCCCCGCTGGGGGAGCCCGAAATAGGTTGAAACCCGAAGCAATTATTTTGTGGATAACTCCCCGTCCGGACTACAATTGCCGGTGCTCAAAATTAACAATATCCACAAGCAGCGACACGCCGCCCGGCCTCTTCTGCCAGGCCGGCAACCCGGCAAAAACCAGCATGAGTGAGGCATCCGTCCAAAACCTGAGCCAGGACTTGTGGCAAAGCTGCGTCGACCATCTGGCGCAGGAATTACCCGAGCAGCAGTTCAACACCTGGATCCGTCCCTTGGTGGTCAACGTCGCGGCCGACCTCTCCAAAGTCACCGTTCTGGTGGGCAATCGCTTCAAGCTGGACTGGGTGCGCGCACAGTACGCCGGCCGTATTTCAGCCCTGCTCGAGAAGATTTCCGGCCAGAGCATACCGCTTGAGTTAGCGCTCGCTCCTCGTGAAGCGCCCGTAAAATCTGCATCATTGATTCGCAGCTTCGAAGGCTCGAATATTCCCGAGCCGGTCGGCCTGGGCGTGCCCGAAGAAGCCGCCGGCGCGCCGTTTAAAAACCGCCTCAACAGCGCGCTGACCTTCGACACCCTGATTGAAGGCACGGCCAACCGCATGGGCCGTGCCGCCGCGCTGCATGTTTCCAGCAGCCTGGGCCAGCTTTACAACCCGCTTTTTATCTACGGCGGCGTCGGTTTGGGCAAGACCCATCTGATGCACGCCATCGGCAATAAACTGCTGGCCGACAACCCCAACGCCAAAGTTCTCTACATCCACGCTGAACAGTTTGTTTCAGATGTGGTTAAAGCTTACCAGCGCAAGACTTTTGATGAATTCAAGGAGCGTTACCACTCCCTGGATTTGCTGCTGATTGACGACGTCCAGTTCTTCGCCAACAAGGACCGCACCCAGGAAGAGTTTTTTAACGCTTTCGAGGCCTTGCTGACCAAAAAGTCGCACATTGTGATGACCAGCGACACTTATCCCAAGGGCCTCACGGATATCCACGAGCGCCTGGTGTCGCGCTTCGATTCCGGCCTCACGGTCGCCATCGAGCCGCCCGAACTCGAAATGCGCGTCGCCATCCTGATCCGCAAGGCCGAGGCCGAAGGCGCCTCCATGCCCGAAGAAGTCGCCTTCTTCGTCGCCAAGAACGTGCGCTCCAATGTGCGCGAGCTCGAAGGCGCGCTGCGCAAGATCCTGGCCTACTCCCGCTTCAACCTCAAGGAAATCTCCATCCAGCTGGCCCGGGAGGCCCTGCGCGACCTGCTGTCCATCCAGAACCGGCAGATCAGCGTCGAGAACATCCAGAAAACCGTCGCCGACTATTACAAGATCAAGGTCGCCGACATGTATTCCAAGAAACGGCCCGCCAGCATCGCCCGGCCGCGCCAGATCGCCATGTATTTAGCCAAGGAACTGACCCAGAAGAGCCTGCCCGAGATCGGCGAGCTCTTTGGGGGCCGCGACCACACCACGGTGCTGCACGCCGTCCGCAAGATGTCCGCAGAGCGCCAGCAGATGACCGAACTCAACCAGCAGCTGCATGTGCTGGAGCAGACCCTGAAGGGCTGAAAGCGCTCCCTCTATATGGCACCCATCGCAAATATGGCAAATGAATCCTTTAGCGCTCAGTTTTTCAGGCCCAATCCCCGGCTTAAATGCCTTCGCAACAAGTTTGGGGACAACTTTTGAACAACCCATGGTTTATCCACAGAAGCAGATGACAATCGAAAGTTGTTCATATCCGGCAGCAGGCTTCCACGGTATCTGGACACATGGTTAAACAAACGCCAAGTGGTTGATCAAAAAGGGGAAAATGGCGCTATCCACAGATTGGCGCTGCCCTTATCTACTACTACTAATTTGAATTAAAGAATTAAAGATATATACAGAGGAAGTCATGATCGTTCTGAAAGCAACCCAGGATAAAGTTTTGTCGGTACTGCAATCGGTCGCCGGCATCGTTGAGCGCAGGCACACCTTGCCGATTCTGGCCAACGTCCTGATCCGCAAAACCGGCGCTCAAGTGCAGCTCACCACCAGCGACCTCGAAATCCAGATCCGCACCACGGCCGAGCTCGACGGCGATGCCGGCAACTTCACCACCACCGTGGGTGCCCGCAAGCTCATCGACATCCTGCGTTCCATGCCCAGCGACCAGACCGTCTCGCTCGAGTCCTCGCAGAACAAGCTGATCCTCAAGGGCGGCAAAAGCCGCTTCACGCTGCAGACCCTGCCCGCCGAAGACTTCCCCCTGGTCCAGGAAGCCGCCAACTTCGGCCCCGGCTTCTCGGTGCCGCAAAAGGTGCTCAAGGAGCTGCTCAACCAGGTCTCCTTCGCCATGGCCGTCCATGACATCCGCTACTACCTCAACGGCATCCTGTTCGTCGCCGAAGGCAAGCAGCTGAGCCTGGTCGCCACCGACGGCCACCGCCTGGCTTTTTCCTCGGCCATGCTCGACGTCGAAGTGCCCAAGCAGGAAGTCATCCTTCCGCGCAAGACGGTGCTCGAAATGCAGCGCCTGCTCAGCGACAAAGAGGGCGCCATCGAGATGCAGTTCGCCGGCAACCAGGCCAAGTTCAGCTTTGAAGGCATGGAGTTCGTCACCAAGCTGGTCGAAGGCAAGTTCCCCGACTACAACCGCGTGATCCCCAAGAACCACAAAAACATCATTACCCTGG
Organism: Polaromonas sp. P1_G2; assembly: GCF_056405515.1. Lineage (NCBI taxonomy): Bacteria > Pseudomonadati > Pseudomonadota > Betaproteobacteria > Burkholderiales > Comamonadaceae > Polaromonas > Polaromonas sp. P1_G2. The sequence continues at coordinate 1,735 of NZ_JBFUBY010000159.1, read as the reverse complement.
GCCGCGTGCCCCTGCTGGCCAGCCTGCAGCGCACCGCGATTTTGACCAGCGAGAAGTTCAAGGGTGTGCGCCTGAACATCGAGCCCGGCACCCTGCGCGTGGCCTCCAACAATGCCGAGCAGGAAGAAGCCGTCGACGAGCTCGACATCGACTACGGCGGCGACGCCATCGAAATCGGCTTCAACGTCACCTACCTGATCGACGCCCTGGCCAATATGGACCAGGACATGGTGAAGATCGAACTGGCTGACTCCAACAGCTCCGCGCTGCTGACCATCCCCGACGATGCGGCCTTCAAATACGTGGTGATGCCGATGCGCATCTAGCGCACAGCACACCTCCAGAACCCAGACAGACCCGCGACCTTCCGCGGGTTTGGTCATTCAAGAGATTGAAGAAATCGAAGCAATTCGATAAATGATCGATAAAAAGATCGGAAGAGAAGCCGGATATGACTGAAGAAAACAAAGTGAACGAAGCCGAACAGGTGCATGTGTCCGAAGGCGCAGCCACCGAGGAAAGCTCCAATTTCCAGCCCAAGATCGACACCAACCAGGCCGGCGCGTCCGAAGCCTATGGTGAAGGCTCCATCCAGATCCTCGAAGGCCTGGAAGCCGTGCGCAAGCGCCCCGGCATGTACATCGGCGACACTTCCGACGGCACCGGCCTGCACCACCTGGTCTTCGAGGTCGTCGACAACTCAATCGACGAAGCCCTGGCCGGCCATTGCGACGACATCGTCGTCACCATCCACACCGACAACTCCGTCAGCGTCACCGACAACGGCCGCGGCATCCCCACCGGCATCAAGATGGACGACAAGCACGAGCCCAAACGCTCGGCCGCTGAAATCGCCCTGACCGAGCTGCATGCCGGCGGCAAGTTCAACCAGAACAGCTACAAGGTCTCCGGCGGCCTGCACGGCGTCGGCGTGAGCTGCGTCAACGCACTCAGCAAGATGCTGCGCCTGACGATCCGCCGCGACGGCAAGGTCCACGTCATGGAGTTCTCGCGCGGCTTCGTGCAGAACCGCATCATCGAACAGGTCGACGGCATCGACGTGTCACCCATGAAGGTCATGGACGCCACCGACAAGCGCGGCACCGAAGTCCACTTCCTGCCCGACACCGACATCTTCAAAGAGAACAACGATTTCCACTACGAAATCCTCAGCAAGCGCCTGCGCGAACTGAGCTTCCTTAACAACGGCGTGCGCATTCGCCTGAAAGACGAGCGCACCGGCAAGGAAGACGACTTCTCCGGCGCCGGCGGTGTGCGCGGCTTTGTGGATTTCATCAACAAAGGCAAGACCATCCTGAACCCCAACGTCTTCGCGGCGATGGGCGACCGCCAGAGCGACCAGGGCACCAACATCGGCGTCGAAGTCGCCATGCAGTGGAACAGCGGCTACAGCGAACAGGTGCTGTGCTTCACCAACAACATYCCCCARCGYGACGGCGGCACCCACCTGACCGGCCTGCGCGCCGCCATGACCCGCGTCATCAACAAATACATCGACGACAGCGAGCTGGCCAAAAAAGCCAAGGTCGAGGTCACCGGCGACGACATGCGCGAAGGCCTGTGCTGCGTGCTCAGCGTCAAGGTGCCCGAGCCCAAGTTCAGCAGCCAGACCAAGGACAAGCTGGTCTCCAGCGAAGTGCGCGGCCCGGTTGAAGACATCGTCAGCCGCCTGCTGCACGACTACCTGCAGGAACGCCCCAACGACGCCAAGATC
>NZ_JBFUBY010000158.1:0-9780 GCF_056405515.1 Polaromonas sp. P1_G2 | reverse complement strand
ATGGGGCCCAGCGGCTCCTTGGAGATCAGCTCGGGCAGGATCAGGTGGTCGGCGGGAACCTTGGCTTCCTTGTTGCGCACCGAAGCCAGGCCCGAGGCGTCCGTCGTGTAAGCCTGGCAGCGGCCCGAGAAGTAGGCGGCGTTGACGGCCTCCTGCTTTTCAAACACCACGGGCTTCATGTTCAGGTTGTTGGCCTTGGAGAAATCGGTCAGGTTTTTTTCGGTCGTGGTGCCGGACTGCACGCAGACCGTGGCGTTCTTCAGCGACTTGGCGCTTTTGACTTTGCTCTTCACGGGAACCATGAAACCCTGGCCGTCGTAATAGGTGACGGCGGTCATGTGCAGGCCCAGCGACGCGTCGCGGGTCAACGAGAAGGTGGTGTTGCGCGAGAGCACGTCCACTTCGCCGGACTGCAGCGCGGTGAAGCGCTGCTGGGCGTTCAGGGGAACCCATTTGACCTTGCTGGCGTCGCCCAGCACGCTGGCGGCGATGGCCTTGCAGGTGTCCACGTCAAGACCGGTCCAGGCGCCGTTGCTGTCGGCGGAGGAAAAGCCCGCCAGGCCGACGTTCACGCCGCAGATGACCTGGCCGCGTGCCTTGATGGCATCCAGTGTCTTGCCGGCGTGGGCGGGCGCCATCGCAGCAAGGGTGAGGCCGGCGGCAGCCAGCGTGGCAAGGCCATGTTTTTTTGCGATTTTGATCACGGGATTCTCCAGTCAGTGAAACTTATGAGGTCCAGCACGATGCGTGCCAGCGCCGAAATGCTAACCCAAGCATTGCGTGCGCCAAGCGGATGTAAAGGCCTATTCGCTCGGGATAAACCCTTGCGAAAAATGCGTCATGAGCTTAACGGGGGGTTGATATGCACGCCAGGCATGGCGCATGGACACAAAGCGGAAGATTTCCCGTCCCGGCCGCCGCCTTGTGCTGGCCCGGCTGCCCCAAAACCGGGCACAACGGTCTTCTTTACGACCCGCCTGCGCTGCTGATACAGCCGCTGCCAGCTCAATCTCTGGCAAGTCCATTGGTACGAATCTTGCACTTTTCCTCTGCGAGAGCTGAGATTTATCGCCCCGGCTTTGCCGGGTTCTGAAGCGCTTGCCGCGGACTTCTTCCTGGAACTCCGAACCGCCCCCCGTTGGAGCCTGCGACCGTGCGAGTGCTTGTCACGTCTCAATGTGCGTTATGGAAGGTCAATAGCGATGGCTTTTCTTGAGGACTTGCGTGCGGCGCAGGAAGGCGTTCTGTCCCTGGGCTTCTGGGCGCTACAGGTATACAGGCTGGGGCATTTGCGCTACCGGTATCAGTCCAGGCTGGTGCGCTACCCGCTTGGCGCCCTGCATCTGGTACTGGCCAAGCTGGCTGAAATGTTTTGCGGCGTCACGATCGGGGTCTCGGCCCAGATCGGGAGACGCCTCGTCATAGAACATTCCGGCGCGATTGTGGTGCATGGCAAGGCCGTGATCGGGGACGACTGCATCATCCGCCAGGGCGTCACCATCGGCAACCAGCGCATGGACAGGCCGCTGGAAGCGCCGCACATCGGCAACCGTGTGAACATCGGCGCCGGCGCGAAGATCCTTGGGGCCATACGGATTGGGGATGACGTTGACATTGGCGCCAATGCGGTGGTGATCACGGACGTTCCCGTCGGCGCGCTTGCCGTGGGAGTGCCGGCCCGCATTATTTTGCGAGGTAAAAATGATGCAGCCCTCTGAAGCCACAGGTGCCCCATGCCGGGTGAGCATCGTCATCAAGGCCCTGAACGAAGAAAAGCGCATCGTCGCCGCAGTGGAGAGTGCGCTGACGGCCGTCCGGATGGTCGGTGGCGAGGTGGTGCTCGCCGATTCCTGCTCCAGCGACCGCACCGTGGCGTTGGCCTCTGCTTATCCCATCCGTATCGTGCAACTGGCACGCGCCGATGAGCGCTGCTGCGGCGTCGGCCCCCAGCTGGGTTACCAGCATTCGGTGGGCGAATTTGTTTACATCCTGGACGGCGACATGGAAATGCTGCCCGGTTTTTTGCCGGAGGCGCTGGCCTTCATGCAGGCGCACCCCGACGTGGCCGGCGTGGGAGGGCAAGTCGTTGAAATGAATACCAGCAGCCTGGAATATGTGGCGCGCGTGGAGCGGGGTTTGGGCCACATGCGGGCGGGCACGGTGGACCGGCTGGACATGGGCGGCCTGTACCGCAGGGCCGCGGTGGAGCAAGCCGGGTATTTTTCAGACCGCAATCTGCACAGCTATGAGGAGTTTGACCTGGCCATGCGCCTGCATGCCAGGGGCTGGAAATTGTGGCGCCTGGGCACCGATTCCGTGCGGCACCATGGCCACGATGCGCCTCCCTACCAGTTGCTGGTGCGCCGCTGGCGCAGCCGCTACATCTGCGGCCTGGGTGAAGTGCTGCGCGCGGCCTGGGGCGAATCGCACCTGGGGCTGGTGCTGACGCGGGTGCGCGAGTTGCGGCTGTATGTCGCCGTGCTGGGATGGTGGGCCGTGCTGTTCGCCGTTTTGGTGGCGCCCCTGCCGTGGACAGCGCGCGTCGCGGCCTTCTCTTGCATTGCGGCGGTACCCATCCTGTTGATGGCATGGCGAAAACGCAGCGCCACAAAAGCCGTGTTTTCGGTCGTGTCGTGGTGTTTTAACGCTGCCGGCCTGGTTCGCGGGCTGTTGACGCCGCAGCGCCCCGCCCGCGCGGCCATAGACAGCGTCGAGATCCGGAATACGCCTGGCGCGGTTTAAGCGGCCAAGGCGTACCGCGCGGGTTTCGGCCGCCGGCTTGCGAAGGCCTAAGCCGTTGCTGCGCAGACGCGCAGCACTTCGGCCCCGTAGGCCTCGAGCTTTTTGACGCCGATACCGCTGATGCCTTCGAGGTCGGCGACACCTTGCGGTGCGCGTTCCGCAATTGCGCGCAAGGTTGCGTCGTGGAAGATCACGAAGGCCGGCAGGTTGTGCTCGCGCGCGACTTCAGCGCGCCAGGCTTTGAGGCGCGCCAGGCGCTCGAGTGCGCCGGCGTTGAGCGCGGCTTCGGCCAGGCCCTTGACCGAGGTCTTGGTCACGCGCTTGCCGCGCCCGCCGGCCTTGGCGCCCGCCGCCTGCTCGCGCAGCACCACGCTGACCTCGCCCTTGAGCACCTGGCGCGCATCGGGCATCAGCTGCAGGGTGCTGAAGGCCTCGGCGTCCACGCGCACCATGTTGCGCGCGATCAGCTGGCGCAGCACGCCGCGCCATTGCGCCTCGGCCAGGTCCGCGCMTATGCCGAAGGTGCTGAGCTTGTCGTGCCCGTGCTGGGCCACTTTTTCGGTGGCCTTGCCGCGCAGGATGTCCATGATGTGGCCGGCGCCGAAGCTGATGCCGCTGGCCTGCTGCACGCGGTAGATGCAGCTGAGCATCTTGCGCGCCGCCTCGGTGGCGTCCCACACCGCCGGCGGGTTCAGGCAGTTGTCGCAGTTGCCGCAGGGCTGGCTGTCTTCGCCGAAGTAGCCGAGCAGGCTGACGCGGCGGCAACGTGTGTCCTCGGCCAAGGTCAGCAGCGCGTCGAGCTTGCCGCGCATCACCTGCTTGAAGTCTTCGCTGGCGGCCTCGCTGGTGTCTATCATGCGCCGCTGGTTCACCACGTCCTGCAGGCCGTAGACCATCCAGGCGTCGGCGCTCTGGCCGTCGCGGCCGGCGCGGCCGGTTTCCTGGTAGTAGCCCTCGATGTTCTTGGGCATGTCCAGGTGGGYGACGAAGCGCACGTCGGGCTTGTCGATGCCCATGCCGAAGGCGATGGTGGCGACCATGACGATGCCGTCCTCGCGCAGGAAGCGGTCCTGCCGTTGCTGGCGCAGCGTTGAATCGAGGCCCGCGTGGTAGGCCAGCGCCTTCAGGCCCGCGTCCTGCAGCATGCCGGCGATCTCTTCCACGCGCTTGCGCGACTGGCAGTAGACGATGCCGGCTTCGCCCTCGTGCTCGGTCTCGATGAAACGCAGCAGCTGGCGCGTCGGGTCGGTCTTTTCGACGATGGTGTAGCGGATGTTGGGCCGGTCGAAGCTGCTGACGAACTGGCGCGCGTCCTCCAGCTTGAGGCGTTCGATCATGTCCTGGCGCGTCAACGCGTCGGCCGTGGCCGTCAGCGCCATGCGCGGCACGTCGGGGAAGGTCTCGTGCAGCAGGCTTAGCGAGCGGTATTCGGGCCGGAAGTCGTGGCCCCACTGGCTCACGCAGTGGGCCTCGTCGATCGCGAACAGGCTCAGCAGCCCGCGCTCGTGCAGCGAGGCCAGCAAGCCCTTCATGCGCGGCGTGTTGATGCGCTCGGGCGCGGCGTACAGCAGCGTCAGTTCGTTACGCAGCAGCTGTTTTTCGAGCTGGCTGCTTTCGTCAAAGCTCTGCGTGGAATTGAGGAAAGCCGCCGACACGCCGGCCTCGTGCAGCGCGCCGACCTGGTCGTGCATCAGCGCGATCAGCGGCGAGATCACCACCGTCACGCCGTGGCCGGCCTGCTGCCGCACGATGGCCGGTATCTGGTAGCACAGCGACTTGCCGCCACCCGTGGGCATCAGCACCAGCGCGTCGCCGCCGCGCACCACGTGGTCCACGATGGCTTCCTGCGGGCCCCGGAAGCTGTCGTAACCGAACACCTCGGCCAGTACGTGCAAAGGGGTGGGAAGGGGGGAGACGGGGAGTGAGGACAAGGTTGGAATGAAATTGATGCGGTGAAGCCTGCTGCGCGGACGCCGGGAAAGCGAAGGCTACATCTGCTCCCAGGGCAGGCCGTCAAAGCGCCAGCCCGAGAGTGTGGAGCGCTGGAACTGCTCGTCGAGTTCGCCCTCGAAGCCGTGCACCACATGCTGCACGTCGGTGAAGCCGGCCGCCTCCAGCGCCTTGCCGGCATCCAGCGTGCGCTTGCCGGAGCGGCAGATCAGCAGCACCGGCTGCGCCTTGCCGGCGGCCTCGCGCGCCACGGCTTCGGCGAACTTCTGCGCGTCGGGCTGCAGGTCGGGGTACTCGTACCACGGCACATTGACCACGCCCGGCGGACGGCCGACATACAGCGACTCGATTTCCATGCGCACGTCCACAAACAGCGCATCGGGATGCGCCTGCAACCAGGACCAGGCTTCTTTGGGTTGAAAATTTTTCATGATCAGGGCAATACCCCTATTGTCGAGGAAAGTCCGACGCAAAACGGAGCCCACTTTAAAATGCTGGCATGAAGCCAATCATCTACACCCGCGGGCAGCAATTGCCGGCCATCCTGGAACAACGCATCGCCATCCTCGACGGCGCCATGGGCACCATGATCCAGCGCTTCAAATTGAACGAGGCCCAGTACCGCGGCGAGCGCTTCAAGGACTTCCACAAGGACGTCAAGGGCAACAACGAATTGCTGAGCCTCACGCGCCCCGACGTGATCCAGGACATCCACGAAGGCTACCTGGCCGCGGGCGCCGACATGATTGAAACCAACACCTTCGGCGCGACCACGGTGGCGCAGGGCGATTACGACATGGCCGAGCTGGCCGTCGAGATGAATTACGAATCGGCCCGCATCGCGCGCGCCGCCTGCGACAAGTTCTCCACGCCCGACAAGCCGCGCTTCGTGGTCGGCGCCCTGGGCCCCACGCCCAAGACGGCCAGCATCAGCCCCGACGTGAACGATCCCGGCGCGCGCAACACCAGCTTTGAAGAGCTGCGCAAGGCTTATTACGAACAGACCGAGGCGCTGGTCAAGGGCGGCAGCGACGTGCTGCTGGTCGAAACCATCTTCGACACGCTCAACGCCAAGGCGGCGCTTTTCGCCATCGACGAATACTTCGACAACTCCGGCGAGCGCCTGCCCCTGATCATCAGCGGCACCGTGACCGACGCCTCGGGCCGCATCCTGAGCGGGCAGACCGTGACGGCTTTCTGGCACAGCGTGCGCCATGCCGCGCCGCTGGCGATCGGCCTCAACTGCGCGCTGGGCGCCACCCTGATGCGCCCCTACATCCAGGAACTGGCCCGCGTGGCCGGCGACACCTTCATCAGCTGCTATCCCAATGCCGGCCTGCCCAATCCCATGAGCGACACCGGCTTTGACGAGACGCCCGACGTCACCTCGCGCCTGCTGCGCGAGTTCGCCGATGAAGGCCTGGTCAACATCGTGGGCGGCTGCTGCGGCACCACGCCTGACCACATCGGCGCGATTGCCCACGCCGTGGYCCCCGTGGCCGCGCGCTCGCTGCAGCGCGGCGGCTTCTACAAGGAAGCCGCCTGAGGGTGAGGGGCCTTCCCGGCCTCCTTATCTCTTGCTTTCCACCCCGGCCGTTACAAAGTATCCAGACGGGATCCACCCCGGCGCGTCACATTTAGCGGCTATAGTCAGGCCCGTTTGTCAGGCTTGGTTTTCACCATCCGGCGCTGCGCCCCGCAGCCTGCCCGTGGCCGGACACAACACAACATCACAACTAAGGAAATCATGAACGTGCGTTCATTCATCAAGATCGCCGCGGCATTCGCCGTGGCCACGGCCGCCCTGGGGGCCCATGCGCAGCTGGCGCCGCAAAAACCGGTCACCATCATCGTCCCGTACCCGGCCGGCGGCCCGCTGGACAATGCTGCGCGCATCCTGGCCGAGAAGCTGCGCCCCCTGCTCAAGACCGAAGTGACGGTCGACAACCGGCCCGGTTCCGGCGGCAACGTGGGCGCCGCGATGGTCGCCAAGGCGCCGGCCGACGGCCATACGCTGGTGATGGGCGCGGTGGCCACCCACGCCATCAACCCCTGGCTCTACCCCAACATGCCTTACGACGCGCTGAAGGACTTCACTCCCATCACGCTGGTGGCTCGTGTGCCCAATGTGCTGGTCATGAACGCCGAGACGGCGAAACGCCTGAACATCAAGGACACCAAGGACCTGATCGCCTATGCGCGCAAGAACCCCGGCCGGCTGAACTACGCCTCCGGCGGCAACGGCAGCGCCGGCCACCTCGCGGGCGAGCTGTTCAAAAGCCTGGCCAAGATCAGCGTGGTGCACCTGCCTTCCAGCGGCTCGGCCCAGGCGCAGACCGGCCTGCTGTCCGGCCAGACCGACCTGATGTTCGACAACCTGGCCTCGGCCAGCGCCAACATCAAGTCGGGCAAGCTGGTGGCCTTCGGCGTGACCACCATCAACCGCTCCAGCAGCTTCACCGAGATCCCCACCATCAACGATGTGCTGCCCGGCTTCCACATCAGCACCTGGTTCGGCATCTTCGGCCCGGCCAACCTGCCCAAAGCCACGACCGACCAGCTGCAAAAAGCCTTCGCCGCCGCGCTCAACACGCCCGACACGGCCGRAAAATTTGCACGCATGAGCGCCACGCCCAGCCCCATGACCTCGGCGGACTTCGCCTACATGGTCATGAAAGAGCACGCCGATTACGGCCGCCTCATCAAGGTTGCCAAGATCAAACTCGATTAAGTAGCACTCCGTTCCCCGGGGCATTCGCACCGGGGGATGGCGCAACAGGGCGTTCAGCCGGTAAAATACCGGCAACCCAAGGAGCGTTGCAGCGGACCCCAGCGTCCGTCAGGCTTGGGTTACAGGCCGCCCTCTCGGCACGCCTGCGGCAACGACGCTCACCTTGGCCTTAAGGTGAGTCCGTGTCTGAAACCGAAAATTCCGTCTTCGTCCCCCCCATGAAGCTGTCCGGCCTGGAGCCGGTCAACATCGGCGCGGGCACCCTGTTCGTCAACATCGGCGAGCGCACCAACGTCACCGGCTCCAAGGCCTTTGCCCGCATGATCCTGAACGGTGAATACGAGCAGGCCCTGGCGGTCGCCCGCCAGCAGGTTGAAAACGGCGCGCAGATCATCGACATCAACATGGACGAGGCCATGCTGGACAGTCAGGCCGCCATGGTGCGTTTCCTGAACCTGATCGCCAGCGAACCCGACATCGCCCGCGTGCCCATCATGATCGACAGCTCCAAGTGGAGCGTCATCGAGGCCGGCCTGCGTTGCATCCAGGGCAAGGGCATCGTCAACTCGATCTCGATGAAGGAGGGCCTGGAGCCCTTCAAGCAGCAGGCCAAACTGCTCAAGCGCTACGGCGCGGCGGCCGTGGTCATGGCCTTCGATGAAAAAGGCCAGGCCGACACCTACGAGCGCAAGGTCGAGATCTGCGAACGCGCTTACCGCGTGCTGGTCGACGAGCTCGGCTTCCCCCCCGAGGACATCATTTTCGATCCCAACATCTTCGCGATCGCCACCGGTATCGAGGAGCACAACAACTACGCGGTCGACTTCATCAACGCCACGCGCTGGATCAAGCAGAACCTGCCCGGCGCCAAGGTTTCCGGCGGCGTGTCCAACGTGTCCTTCAGCTTCCGCGGCAACGACCCGGTGCGCGAAGCCATCCACACCGTGTACCTGTACCACGCGATCCAGGCCGGCATGGACATGGGCATCGTCAACGCCGGCATGGTCGGCGTGTATGACGACCTGGATCCGGTGCTGCGCGAACGCGTCGAGGACGTGGTGCTCAACCGTGCGCCCGTCTACAAACCGGGCGAGCCCGAACTCACGCCCAGCGAGCGTCTGATCGAAGTGGCCGAAACCGCGAAAAGCGGCGCCAAGGACGACAGCAAGAAAAACGAATGGCGCGCCCTGCCGGTGCGCCAGCGGCTGTCGCACGCGCTGGTCCACGGCATGAACGAGCACATCGTGACAGACACCGAGGAGGTGTACCGCGAGATTCTGGCCGAAGGCGGCCGCCCGCTGCACGTCATCGAAGGSCCGCTGATGGMCGGCATGAACRTCGTCGGCGACCTGTTCGGCCAGGGCAAGATGTTCCTGCCCCAGGTGGTCAAAAGCGCCCGCGTGATGAAGCAGGCCGTGGCGCACCTGCTGCCTTACATCGAGGCCGAAAAGCTGCTGCTCGAAGCCGCCGGCGGCGACGTCAAGACCAAAGGCAAGATCATCATCGCCACAGTCAAGGGCGACGTGCACGACATCGGCAAGAACATCGTGACGGTGGTCCTGCAGTGCAACAACTTCGAGGTCGTGAACATGGGCGTGATGGTGCCCTGCCATGAGATCCTGGCGCGCGCCAAGGTCGAGGGCGCCGACATCGTCGGGCTGTCCGGCCTGATCACGCCCAGCCTGGAAGAAATGCAGTACGTGGCCGCCGAGATGCAGAAGGACGAGCATTTCCGCATCAAGAAGATCCCGCTGTTGATAGGCGGCGCCACCACCAGCCGTGTGCATACGGCCGTCAAGATTTCGCCGCACTACGAAGGCCCGGTGGTGTATGTGCCCGACGCCTCGCGCAGCGTGAGCGTGGCGCAAAGCCTGCTGTCCGACCAGGCCGCCAAATACATCGAAGACCTGTATACCGACTACGACAAGGTGCGCACCCAGCACGCCAACAAAAAACAGGTGCCGATGTGGCCGCTGGCCAAGGCGCGCGCCAATGCCACGCCCATGGACTGGGCCGGCTACACACCGCCCGTGCCCAAGTTCACCGGCCGGCGCATGTTCAAGAACTTCGACCTGGCCGAACTCGCGCAGTACATCGACTGGGGCCCTTTCTTCCAGACCTGGGACCTGGCCGGCCCGTTTCCGGCCATCCTCAAGGATGAGGTGGTGGGCACGGAAGCCGTGCGCGTTTATGCCGACGCGCAGCGCATGCTCAAGCGCCTGATCGAGGGCCGCTGGCTCACCGCCAGCGGCGTGATGGCGCTGTACCCGGCCAACAGCGTGGGCGACGACATCGAGATCTACACCGACGAGACGCGCAGCGAAGTCGCCATGACCTGGTACGGCCTGCGCCAGCAG
>NZ_JBFUBY010000157.1:0-21786 GCF_056405515.1 Polaromonas sp. P1_G2 | reverse complement strand
GGTCTACACCATGGCCGGCCCCAAGCGCATCAGCATCACCTTGCTGCGCGATATCGACTCCAATGAACTGGGCAAAAGCTTCACCACGGCCTTCACTGAAAACGCACCCAAGGCGGAAATGTCCAAGCTCATCCCCGGACTCATCAAGATGGGCCAGCTCTTTGCCGACCAGAAGAAGCTGGTGGCCGGCGAGGGTTTCACCATCGACTGGATTCCCGGAACCGGCACCGTCATCTCGGTCAAAGGCAAACCGCAAGGCGAGCCTTTCAAGGAAGTCGAATTTTTCAATGCCCTGGTGCGTATCTGGCTGGGCCCGCAGCCCGCCGACTGGAAACTCAAGGATGCGATGCTGGGCAAGACGAACTAGGGAGCTGTTCACGGTCTAAGCGGGACCGCGGCTTTCAGCACGATCAMCGGGGCGCAAGCCCCGTTGCCGTTTTTACCGCGTCATTTCTGAAAACGCAGCCCGGCCAGCGAGTCAAGGAAGCCGTCGGCGTCCACCTCACGCACCGGCTCGCCATGGTTGTAGCCATAGGTCACCAGCAGCACCGGGCAACCGGCCGCCCGCGCGGCCCGCGCGTCATTGCTGGAGTCGCCGATCATCAGCGTGCGCGCGGGCGCGCTGCCCAGCGCCTCGCAGGTCTTGAGCAAGGGCAAGGGATCGGGTTTCTTGCGCTCAAACGAGTCGCCGCCAAACACCTCGCTGAAAAAACCGTCCAGGCCTTTGAGCCTGAGCAACTGGCGCGCCATGGCGAACGGTTTGTTCGTCAGGCAGGCCAGCTTGAGCCCGGCTTGCTGCAAGGTGCGCAGCCCTTCCAGCCCACCCGCATACACCGTTGAGTGCAATCCATTGATGGCCGCGTAGTGCCGTTGGTAGCTGGAAAAAGCTTCGGCGTAGCGTGCCGGCAAGTCCGCCGCGGCATGCGCCAGCACCGCCCTGACGAGGTTTTCAGAGCCTTTTCCCACCATGCGCTCCACGGTCGCCGCATCAAGTTGGTGGTGCGCCCGGCCCGGCCGATGCAGGTCGGCCAGCATGGCGTTCACGGCAGCCACGAAGTCTCCCAGCGTGTCCACCAGCGTGCCATCGAGATCCACCATGGCGGCATCAAAATGGGTACGAATCAGAACAGGATTCATGCAAATGGCCTAACCCTGGAGTCGCTCATAAAACCCAGCGAAGCGGTCCTGGTCAGGCGCGTCGCCGCAGACAGTACACCAGTACGGCAAGGCGGCGCAACAACGCCAGGAGGGTTTTTGAGCGGCTCTCAAGAGGCGCTCTGCCTGGCGCGGCGCCTGGCTTCTATCGCGCGGTCCAGGCTGTCGAGCAGGCGTTGCTCATCGAGGGGCTTTTCCAGCCAGCCCGAGATGCCCAGCGCCTGGCTGCCGGCATGCTGGCGCGCCTCCGCGGCGGTGACCGACAGTACCAGCACGGGCAGGCGCGCCGTGCGCTTGTTCGCCCGCAGCTCACGTATCAGTGAGAACCCGTTCTCGTAGGGAAGCCTGACGTCCACCGTCATCGCCGCGTACGATTCCATCTTGAGGTAGTCGCGCGCCTGTTCGGGGGTGTGCGCCATGTCTGCGTCGTAGCCGCCCTTGTCCAGCATCATGCCGATGAGCTTGGCCACGTCGGGGTCGTCTTCGTACACCAGCACGCGCGGGCGCATCACGCCGTCGAGCCCCATGGGCGCCGTGACCGGCGGCGCTTCCCGCCACACCGGCAGCTCGAAAAAGAATGTGGTGCCCACCTGGCTTTCCGTGGTGAAGCCTATGGTGCCGTCCATGCGCTCAATGATGGCTTTGGAAATGCTCAGGCCCAGGCCGGTGCCGCCTTTTTTCCGCGTGTCGGAAGAGTCGGCCTGGGAAAATTTCTGGAAGATGCGCTGGCGGAATTCATCCGGAATACCGGGGCCGTTGTCGATGATTTCCACCCGGGCGCGTCCCGCATCCGTGCGCATCGCCACCTGCACGGCGCTGCCAGGCATTGAAAACTTGATGGCATTGGACAGCAGGTTGGTCACCACCTGGATCAGGCGATCGCTGTCGACGCAGACCTGAACGGGCGCTTCCATCCGGCCCATCACCAGCTTCACGCCGTGCTGCTCCGCGAAACCTTCATTGGCGGCAAGGGCCTGCTCCAGCAGGGGTTCCAGTTCCATCGGCCGCAACTCAAAGCTCATCTTGCCGGACTCGATTTTTTCGCTGTCGAGAATGTCGTTGATGAGCCGGATCAGGCGCTCGCAGTTGCTCTGGGCGATGCCCACCAGGTTTTTGGCCTGCGCCGGCAGCTCGCCCGTCACGCCGCCCCAGACAAGGCCCAGCGAACCGCGTATGGAGGTCAACGGCGTGCGCAGTTCATGGCTGACGGTGGAGACGAACTCGCTCTTCATGCGGTCTATGCGTTTGAGTTCGGTGACGTCGTTGCCCAACGAGGAGAAGCCGATGACCGTGCCCTGCTCGTCTCCCTCGCCGTAGCGCGGAAAATAACTCATGACGTATTCGCGCCGTTCGCCGCCGAGGGGCGCCAGCTCAAATTCGTAGCGCACCGAATAACCGGCCAGCGCCTCCTCGACTTGGCCCTTGACCTGGTCATACAACTGCGGCCCCAGGACTTCCAGCAGGGTCCGATTCTGTATCTGCTCGCGCCCGAGGCCGAAGGCCTCTTCATAGGCCCGGTTGTGGAACTGAAAGCGCTCCTCCCTGTCGACATAGGCGATCAGGGCCGGYACGGCGTCGGTCAGCTCGCGCAGCTGGGCTTCGCTGTCGCGCAGGGCGTCGCTGAGTCACGGCCCGGCTCATGGCCTCGCTGTCGGAAAGCCTGGCCTCGACACGGCGGCGCTTTTCCTGCGAGCGGACAATCATCTGGATGGCCCAGCCGAACACGCTCAGGCACAACAGCCCGCCCAGCAGGATCAGTTGCTTGACGGTCTGGGCGCTTTGCCGCGTTTCCTCTTTCGAACGCTCCAGGGCTTGGGTTTCGGCCGTCTTGATACGCGTCACCAGCGTTTCGATCTCGTCATAAAGCCGGCGGTTGGGCTCGCCGCCGACGATGGCGGCAGCCGCTTCCAGTCCGGTTGTCTGCCGGACGGCGATGGCCTGCTCCATCAGCGCGAAGCGGCGCGTCATGGCGTCCTCCAGCGCGCGCCAGTCCTGGCTGGTGCCGGCGGCCGCATGCACGCGTTGCTGCGCCTGCTGGCTCAGCGCCCGGGCCTGTTGATATGCGGCAAGGTCCGCCGCGGTGCTGGTCAGCAGGTAGCGCCGCTGCGAGGACTCCGCGGCCTTGAACTCCGCGACGACCTGCTCCAGAAGCAGCACGGTTTCACGCGCCTCGGTTTCGCTTTGCGTGCCGCTGATCAGCGAATTGATGGTGAAGTAGGAAGCCGCGATGCTCAGGATGATCAGGATCATCCCGGTGAACAGGGCGACATTGATGGTCGCGCGAAAAGGCGACTTCATGGCGCTTGAGCCGGCAGGCCTGGTTTGCCAGAAAAGCGGCTCATCTCGCCATGCCTGTGCGCTACTGCGAGCCCAGCACGGTGCGGACCGCCTGGATCAGCGATTCGGTCTCCACGGGCTTGGTGATGTAGCCGTCCGCGCCGCTGGCCAGGCCCTTGAGCACCGCCTCGCGGGTCGCCTTCGCCGTGAGCATGATCACCGGGATGTCCTTGAGCTGCGGGTGCGAACGGATGCGCAGCAGGATGTCAAACCCGTCGGCATCGGGCAGCATCACGTCCAGCAGCACCAGGTCCGGGATCGGCGGCTTGCGGAACTCGGCCACCACTTCGGCGC
Organism: Polaromonas sp. P1_G2; assembly: GCF_056405515.1. Classification (NCBI taxonomy): domain Bacteria; kingdom Pseudomonadati; phylum Pseudomonadota; class Betaproteobacteria; order Burkholderiales; family Comamonadaceae; genus Polaromonas; species Polaromonas sp. P1_G2. Next base: position 18,000 of record NZ_JBFUBY010000157.1, on the reverse strand, counting down.
GGGAGCCCGCCACCCGTATGTCGAAACCCTCGAAGGTCAGGTAGTGGCTCAGAAACTTGGCCAGGTGCTCATCGTCGTCCACGACGATGGCCGACAGGCGTTCGCCGGGCGCGCGTTGGCGCGGTTGCTCGCGCTTGCGGGCGATGCGGACGTAGTAATTGGATTTTTTCAGCGTGGCCGCGCAGAAATCGGCCTCGGCGCCGGCCTCGGTCAGCGCCGTGGGGCTCAACTGGAACTGCAAAGAGGCGGCGAACGGGTCCGGCTCGACCTGGGTCACGAGCCCCTTGGCTAACAGCAGCTTCACGGTGTTGTCGAGCGTCGCGCCGATGGGCTCGCCCACGCTCTGGCGGATCTGGGCCATCGACAGGATGCCGTCGAGGCGCACCAGCAGTTCCAGCTCCGAGGGAGAAATCGTGGTGGCGGCGCTGCGCAATTCCTGCTGGCCTTTGGGCGTGACGGCGTAAATATCGTTGTATTGCACTGTGTAGCTCCTCTCTGTGGTAAGGGGCATGACATGCGCCGAGGCGCTGCCTGATTCTAAGGTCCGGGGCCCGCTTGGATGGCGCACGCCCTCAGGAAGAAGATACACCAACTGGGCCGGCCCCGGCATTCACGGTGATTCCGCGGGCGGCGGCGGCAAGGCGGACCGCAGCGCCGCCATCAATTCCCCCAGCGAGGCCTCCATGCGCAGCAGCAGGTCGTCAATGCCGGCGCGCGGCCCCTTGTCATGAAGCGCCTGCTCCAGCGCGCCGGCATCCAGCGGCAATTGCGTGGCGCCAATCTGCGCCGAAACACCGCGCAAGGAATGGCTGAGCAACTCCGCCGCCTTCAGGTCGTCTGCCGCCAGCGCCTCCCGGATGCGTGCCGGCGTGTCCGCGCGGCCGTCCACGAAGCGGCGCAGCATGGAGATGTAAAACCCTTTCATGTTCATCGCCCGGCTCAGCCCCAGGGGCACGTCGAGCCCGGCAATGCTGTCGGGCAGCGCCTCCTCGGCGGAACCTGCCGCATCCGCCGCCTGCACGGCGGCAAGGCGGGCCGCCGGTGTGCCAGCTTCGGCCACCGGAGCCGGCGCGGCGGCGCCCTTCCCGGCCTCGCTGTTCCCAGCCTCCGCAAGCGCCTCCAGGCTGCCCAGCGCCCTGCGCAGCTCAGCGGCGGCGTCCGCGCGCTGTGCGGGCGTGAGGCGTCCCGGATCCAGTTCCAGGCGCAGGCCGGGCCGGTCGCATTGGATCACCCCGACCCCTGCTGGCGCGGCCGCCGGGGTTTTGCGGACCGCATAGACCGTGATCGGTTCGGAAAATCCCTTGGCGATGACCGGCTCGCGCGCCTCGACCTCGATCTCGTCCTGCACCAGGTCGTGGGTATCCCTCGAAATCAGGATGCCGCCGGGCTCCGCGGCCTGCTCCAGCCTGGCGGCCAGGTTTACTTCACGGCCGATGATGGTGTAGTCCATGCGCAGGTTGCTGCCGAAGTTGCCGACGTCGCAGAATCCGGAGTTGATGCCTATGCGTATCTCGAAGGCCTTGGGAATGCCCATGGCCTTCCAGCGCCGCTGCAACTCGACCATGCGTTGCTGCATGGCGACGGCCATCCTGACGCACTGCACCGCGTCCTGGCGCGGGCCCAGGGTGTGGGGGTCGCCGAAGAAAATGACGATGGCGTCGCCGATGAACTTGTCCAGGGTTGCGCCGTATTCGGCGGCGATCTGGGACATTTCCTCAAAGTAACTATTGAGCAAAAAGGTAACTTCTTCGGGCTGCCACTGCGCCGTGGACGCCGTGAAGTTCTTGATGTCCGAAAAAAACACCGTCAGCCGCTTGCGTTGGGTCTGGATCTCGGCCTGGCGGGAGCCGTCAAACAGCGACTGGTAGACCTGCGGCGCGAGGTAGCGCGACAGCTGCTCGGACAGGGTCTTCAGGCGCTTGGCATTGGCGCTGCGCTCCAGGTGCAACCTCACGCGCGCCAGCAGCACGGGCGGACTGATGGGTTTGGTGATGTAGTCGGTGGCGCCCAGGTCCAGCCCGAACTGCTCTTCCTCCACGCTGCTGAGCGCCGTGAGAAAGATGACGGGAATGTCGGCCGTGCGCGGATCGCGCGCCAGCCGCCGCATGACCTCGTAACCGTCCATGCCGGGCATCATCACGTCCAGCAGGATGATTTCGGGGCGCCTGTCGGACAGCGCCACCTGCAGGCCCTCTTCACCCGACTCGCAGGCCTCCACCTCATAACCGTCCCGCAACAGGGCCACGAGGAAAAACCGGACGTCCGCCGTGTCGTCCACCACCAGGATGCGGGAGCGGCGCGCGGGGCCCCGCCCGGCTTGCTCGCTTACGGCTTCAGTCATGCGGCTCCTCCATGGGTGGCGAGGCCGGCATCCGGCCCGGCCGGTTACCGGGGTTGGCGCGCGCGGGTCCGCATCGGCGCGCGCCGGCCTATTTCACCAGTTCCGCCCGCATGGCGTCAATCACCGCCTTGTAATCGGGTTTTCCGAAGATGGCGCTGCCGGCCACAAAGGTGTCGGCGCCCGCGGCGGCCACGCGCGCGATGTTGTCGGTCTTGATGCCGCCGTCGACTTCGAGGCGGATGTCCTTGCCCGAGGCATCGATGCGCTTGCGCGCCTGCTCGATCTTGCGCAGCGCGGAGTCGATGAAGCTTTGCCCGCCGAAGCCGGGGTTGACGCTCATGATGAGAATCAGGTCGATGTCCTCGATCACCCAGTCCAGCACGTCCAGCGGCGTGGCCGGGTTGAACACCAGCCCGGCCTTGCAGCCCTTGGACTTGATGGCCTGCACGCTGCGGTGCACATGGCCGGAGGCTTCCGGGTGGAAACTGACCAGGTCGGCGCCCGCGTCGGCAAAGGCCGCGGCCAGCGCGTCGACGGGCTGCACCATCAGGTGCACGTCCACCGGCACCGGCGTGCCGTCGGCTTTTTTGGCGTGCGGCTTGAGCGCCTGGCAGATCATGGGCCCGAACGTCAGGTTGGGCACATAGTGGTTGTCCATCACGTCGAAGTGGATCCAGTCGGCGCCGCCGGCGATGACGGCCTTGATCTCGTCGCCCAGTCGGGCGAAATCGGCGGACAGGATGGAGGGGGCGATGCGGTAGGTGGGCGGCTGGTTTTTAGGCATGTCAGGATTGTCGCAGCAAGCCGCGGCCCGCGCCGGGCCTCGACGGCGCAGGCTGTTTCGCCCGGCCAACAGCCGCGGCAGGCGGTTAACATGGTCATCAATACAGCCATGCCCAAATACCAATTTTCCTGCGAAGCCGTGCCCCAGTACCTGCCCGAACAGTCGGCGCCGGAAGACCACGTCTACGGTTTTTCCTATACCGTCACGGTCACCAACACCGGCGAGGTCACGGCCCAGCTGATCTCGCGCCACTGGGTCATCAGCGATGCCAACGGCCACAACGAAGAGGTCAAGGGCCTGGGCGTGGTCGGCCACCAGCCGCTGCTCAAGCCCGGCGAATCCTTCCAGTACACCAGCGGGTCGCGCCTGCGCACATCCAGCGGCACCATGCACGGCAGCTATTTTTGCGTGGCCGAAGACGGCGAGCGTTTCGAGGCGCCGATTCCCATGTTCGTGCTGGAGGCGCACAGCGGCAGCCGTGTCCTGCATTGAGTCCACGGCCCTGACTGCCCGATGAAAGACCTGGTCTCCCTGCTCAAGGCGCTGGATCCGGACGCCGGACTGGCCCAGCGCCATGTCTGGCTGATCAAGCTCTTCGAATGGATACGCGGCGACGAAACCTCCGTGGCCGCCGCAGTCGCGCGGGTCCAGGCCCTCATGGATGCCGTCGAGCGGCAGCCCGAGATCCAGGCCCGCATGCGGGCCTGGTGGCAGACGCTGATCCAGACGGTCGACATCACCACCTTGCTGGCCGATTTCGGCTTCGCGCCGCGCACGGCTTTTGTCAGCGAACTGGCCGAGCGCATGCGCCGCAAACTGCTGCCCGGCACGCCAGAAACCGTCGACGCCTCCGAGCTGTTTCCCCTGGTGGCGCCCACGCGCTTCGACGCGCAATGGATGGGCGCGCTCGAAGAGCCGCAGGTCGCCCGGCTGGCCCTGATGCTATCGGCCAGCCCCGACATGGACACGCTGCATTGGCACTACAGCCTGATGGACGCGCTGACCTATTGCACGGCGCAGATACGCGCCACGGGCTTCGCGCCCGAGCTGCGCCTGCGCATGAACCGCGCCACGCCGCACGCGCGCGCCTTCCATGCGCTGCCGGCCGACATCGACGGGTTGCGCAACGCCTTCTTCAAGCCCGAACGCGACGAGGCGCAGCTGCAGGCCGCGATCGCGCAATACCGCGAAAGGCTGGACGCCTGCCGACAGGCCGTCAACAGCATCTACACGCACCTGGAGGACAACGGCATCTCGGTCGGCATGGTGTTTCGGCTGCGCCAGCTGCGCGAGCGCATGCTGCGCGTGCGCGAACTGCTGGACAGCCTGGTCTCGCCCAAGCCCGCCATGGCGGCCGTCAAGCTGCTGGGGCGCCGGGTCATCACCGCGCAAGAGGGCAAAAGCATCAGCGCGCTGATCAGCGCCAACTCCACGCTGCTGTCGGCCAAGGTGGCCGAGCGCAGCGCGGAAACCGGCGAAACCTACATCACCCGCACGCGCGGCGAATACCGCGAAATGCTGGGCAAGGCCATGGGCGGTGGCGCCATCACGGCCTTTACCACGCTGCTCAAGTTCATGATCGTGGCGGTGGGCCTTTCGGCCTTCTGGAGCGGCTTCTGGTCCGCCATCATGTATTCCGCCAGCTTCATCCTGATCCAGCTGCTGCATTTCACGCTGGCCACCAAACAGCCGGCCATGACGGCGCCGGCCATGGCGGCCAAGCTCAAGGACCTCGGCGCGGCCGATGCGAGCAGCACCATCGCGGCCTTTGTCGACGAAGTCACGCACCTGGTGCGTTCGCAGGTGGCCGCGGTCTTCGGCAACGTCTTCATGGTGGTGCCGGCTGTGCTGCTGGTCAACACGCTGGTCATGCTGCTGCTGGGCCGGCCCATGATCAGCCACACCGAGGCCGAGCATGTGCTGGGCACGCTGACGCTGCTGGGCCCCACGTTGATGTGGGCGGGTTTTACCGGCGGCATCTTGTTCGCGGCCAGCATGATCGCGGGCTGGACCGAAAACTGGTTTGTGCTGCATCGCCTGGACTCCGCCATGCGCCACAACCCGCGCATCACCGCGTTCCTCGGTAGCGAGCGCGCGGCGCGCTGGTCCGCCTTTATGCGCGACCACATCTCCGGCTTCGCCTCCAACATCGCGCTGGGCTTCATGCTGGGGCTGATCCCGGCCTTCACCGGCTTCTTCGGCGTGGAGCTTGAAGCGCGCCACGTCACGCTGTCGACCGGCCAGCTGGCCGCGGCCGGCGCCTCGCTGGGCCTGGAAGCGTTCAAGCACCTGACCATCTGGTGGTGCATCGCGGCCATTCCGCTGATAGGCGCGCTGAACCTCGGCGTGAGTTTTTACCTCGCGTTCCGCCTGGCCCTGCAGGCGCACAACGTGAGCAACGTCGACCGTGCGCGTATCCGCGCCGCCATCTGGGCGCGATGGCGCAGCCACCCCCGCAGCTTCTTCATGCCTGAGTAACTGGCTCCCCCCTGTCCAGGCTCACTGCGTGTAGCCTGTTCTCCCCTCGAGGGGACGGCGCCTAGGGCCGGCAAAGCCGGACCCGCGGCCCCCACTGGCGTGGAACTGGGCGCGGTGACTGAAGCAGGGGGCGCCATTTCCGATGTTGTCCTACATGCCTGGCAACAGCACGCCTGTAAATTAATGCAACAAGTTTTCCTCGCGCAAACCCACCGGGCCTCACGCCACCAGGCTGGCCGACCAACGTGCAACATGCCGCCCTCAAGGGCCTGTCTGCAAAAGTTCCCATCAGAGTGGAGACCCCTTCCTCATGAACGAAATCCTGGCCATCTGGGCTGAATGGATCAAGCCTTCGGCGGGCTTGCCGACCGTGCAGTGGTCCGTGCTGCTCGCGCTGGCTGCCGCCACGGGCCATCTCCTGAACCGCTATACCGGACTACCAAAGGTGGTCGGCTATTCGCTGGTTGGCGGCTTTGCCGGCCTGGCCGGTTTCAGCGGCGCGGCCTGGCCGCTCCAGGGCACCGGGCTCTTCCTGTTGGAACTGGGCGTTGCCGTGGTGCTGTTCGAAGCCGGCGGGCGCATTCCGCTGCGCTGGTTTCGCCACAACCCCATGGTGCTGGTGCAAAGCCTGGCCGAAGCGTCCTTGACCTTCATCCTGGTGTACTGGGCCCTGCACGCGATGAGCGTGCGCGAGGCCGTGGCAGAACCGCTGGCCCTGCTGGCCATGGCCGCCTCGCCCGCCGTGCTGTCGCGCGTGGCCATAGACACTCGCGCCGCCGGCCCCGTCACCGAGCGCGCGCTGGTGCTGTCCACGCTGGGCACGCTGTATGCGCTGACGCTGTGCAGCGCACGCGCCGGCATGATGCACCGGCCCGACTCTGGCGTAGCCGGCGTGCTCAGCACGCTGTACCCGGTGCTGGTGGTACTGGGCCTTTCCGTGGTGGTGGGCGCGGCGTTGGCCCTGATGCTGCGCACCGCGCTGCGCGTGATGAGCCCCACCAGCGAGAACACCGCCATCCTGCTGCTGGCCCTGATCGCCGCGGGCGCCGCGCTGGCCGCCCACTTCGGCGGCTCGGCGCCGCTGGCGGCGTTGCTGGGCGGCATGCTGCTCAAGCAACTCAATCCGCGCCCCTGGTCGTGGCCGCGGCAAATGGGAACGGCCTCGTCCATGCTGACCATGCTGATGTTCGTGCTGGTCTCGGTGGTGGCGGCGCAGGCCGACTGGAGCGGTCCGGTGGCCGGCCTGGTCATTGCCATGGTCGTCGCGCGCATGGTGGCCAAGATCGCTGGTGTCGCTCTCGGCAACGTCGGCAGCGGCGCCAGCTGGAAGCAGGCCCTGTGGGTGGGCTGCGCGATGTCGCCGATGTCYTCGGTCGCGCTGCTGCTGGTGTCGCAGTTCGCCACGGCCTCGGGCGCTTTGGGCCGCCAGATCGCCAGTGTTGCCCTGCCCGCCATCCTGCTGATGGAGGTGCTGGGCGCGGTGCTGGCCACCTTGGCCATTTACCGCGCCGGCGAAAGTTCCAAACCCTGGGCGCCGCTCACGCGCGGCCCCGCATCCGGACCCGTCCATGAGCCTTGAACCTTTTCACAAATCGGCCGCACTGTCGCTGGGCGTGGAGCTTGAGCTGCAGCTGGTGAACACACACGACTACGACCTGGCGCCCTACGCCGAGGACATGCTGCGCCTGATGTCCAAAATCCCGCTGCCAGGCGCCGTGGTGCCCGAGATGACCTCCAGCATGATCGAGATCTCGACCGGCGTGTGCCGCAACGCGTCGGAGGTGCTGGGCCAGCTCTCGCAGATCCGTGACGCGCTGGTCAAGAGCGCCGACAAGCTCAACATTGCCGTGGTCGGCGGCGGCACCCATCCCTTCCAGCAGTGGCATGAGCGCCGCATTTACGACAAGCCGCGCTTTCGCGAGTTGTCCGAACTCTACGGCTATCTTTCCAAGCAGTTCACGATTTTCGGCCAGCACGTGCACGTGGGCTGCCCCGACGCCGACAGCGCGCTGCTGACGCTGCACCGCATGTCGCGCTACATTCCGCACTTCATCGCGCTGTCCGCCTCCTCGCCCTATGTGCAGGGCCAGGACACGGCCTTCGATTCGGCCCGGCTCAACTCGGTGTTCGCCTTTCCGCTGTCGGGCCGTGCGCCCTTTGCGCTGACCTGGGACGATTTCACCGTCTATTTCGACAAGATGACGCGCACCGGCGTGGTCAAGAGCATGAAGGATTTCTACTGGGACATTCGGCCCAAGCCGGAATTCGGCACCATCGAAATCCGGGTGTTCGACACACCGCTCACGGTGGAGCGCGCCACCGCGCTGGCCGGCTTCGTGCAGTCGCTGGCTTCCTGGTTCATGCACGAACAGCCCTTCATGCCCACCGAGGACGACTACCTGGTCTACACCTACAACCGTTTCCAGGCCTGCCGCTTCGGCCTGGACGCGGTCTATGTGGACCCAGCCACCGGCGGCCACATGCCGCTGCGCGAGCACATCCTGCAGACCATGGGGCAAATCGAGCGCCATGCCACCGGTATGGGCGCGGGCGCTTCGCTGCACCTGCTGCGCAACAGCGTGGAGTGTATGCTCTGCGCCATGGGTGAATTTGACCTGATCGCACGCTATTTCACGCGCCCCGCCGCGCGCGCCTCGCTGGGCGTGGGCGACGACTGCGCGCTGCTGCAGCCGGCGCCCGGCACGCAAATGGCCATCTCCAGCGACATGCTGGTCGAGGGCCGCCACTTCTTCGCGGACGTGGATCCTTTCACGCTGGGCCACAAGGCGTTGGCCGTCAACCTGAGCGACCTGGCCGCCTGCGGCGCCAAACCCCTGGCCTTCACGCTGGCCCTCGCCCTGCCGCGGGTCGACGAAGCCTGGCTGGCCGCGTTTTCGCAAGGCCTGCTGACGCTGGCCGACGCGCACGGCTGTGAACTGGTGGGCGGCGACACCACACAAGGGCCGCTCAATATCTGCATCACCGTGTTCGGCGAAGTGCCCGTGCTGAACGGAAAGAGCCAGGCGCTGCTGCGTTCGGGCGCCAAACCCGGTGACGACGTTTATGTCAGCGGTACGCTGGGCGATGCCCGGCTGGCGCTGGAGGCGTTGCGCGGCGCCGTGACCTTGCCGTCCGGCATGCTGGCCCAGGCCAGGCAACGACTGGAGCAGCCCACACCGCGCCTTGCATTGGGCCAGGCGCTGCGCGGTATTGCCTCGGCGGCCATCGACGTGAGCGACGGTTTGCTCGGCGACCTTCGCCACATCCTGCGTGCATCAAAAACAGGCGCCACGCTTGAAACAGCGCTCGTGATCAATCTGGTCGCTGCTTCTTCACGTTCCGATTGGGCCACGGCCGGAATTGATGCTGAAAAACAGATGGCGTTCGCGCTGGCGGGCGGCGACGACTACGAGCTCGCCTTCACCGCCCCGGCCTCGGCACGTGAGGCCGTGCAGGCCGCGGCCCGCCAGGCTCAAACACCCGTCAGCCGGATCGGCCGGATCGACGCGGATCCCGGCCTGCGGCTGCTTGACGCGGCCGGCGCGCCGCTGGAGCGGCGCTACGCCTCCTTCGATCACTTTGCCTGAAGGCGCACTGCGGCGTCTACGTGCCCGCGACGCGCCAAGCCGTGCGCAAGGCGGCCGACCCAGCGCCTCGCCGCCGACCAGAATGCAGCCGGCGCCAGTGCGCGCAAATGCCGGGCTTCGGCCATGGCGGCAGCGGTCAGGCGGTTTTCTTCGGTGGGGGTATAGAGCAAGTTCATTAGCGTATCCTTTCGGGGAGGTGTGGCCCCTTTTTTCTCTACTGGGGCTACAGGGCTACTGTGCGCAAAACAGCCACCGGCGAAAACCACCCGCGCCGCAAATCCGTCTTGCACCAGACGCAAAACAGAAAACCCCGGCCCTGGGTAATATGGCCGACATGCGGAACCTGAACTTTGACGACATGCACTTGTTCACGCGCGTGGCCGAGCTGGGCAGCTTCTCGGCCGTGGCCCGTGCGCGGGATGTGCCTGTCAGCCAGGTGTCGCGCGCCATCGCCCGCATCGAGAAAACCTGCAATGCTCGGCTGGTGCAGCGCAGCACGCACGCGCTGACCCTGACGCCCGAGGGCGAAACCTTCCTCGGCTATTGCCGGCGCATGACACAGACGCTGGACGACCTCGAAGGCGAGTTCGCCAGCCAGAGCGGCGAGGCCAGCGGCTGGGTGCGGGTGGCGGCCAGCACTGTCATGGCCGAATACCTGCTGGTGCCCAGCCTCGAAGGACTTCACCAGCGCCATCCGCATGTTCGCGTGGAACTGAAAGTGGACGACCGCCTGGTGGACATGGTGCGCGACGGTGTCGACATCGCGATCCGCAGCGGCATGCATGCCAACGAAACCTCGGTGATGCGCCAGATAGGCACGCATGGTCGGCGGCTGTACGCCACACCTGCTTACCTGGAGGCCCACGGTACGCCGGAGCACCCCGACGACCTGGGACGGCACCGCCTGATCAGCAATAGCGCCGCGACCTCACTCAACCGCTGGCCCTTCATCATCGACGGCCAGCCCGTGGTGATCACGGCAGACGGCTGCTGGCGCGCCGACTCCACCGGCACGACCAGCCAGCTGGCCCTGCAGGGCCTGGGCATTGCGCGCTTTGCCATGCTGGCGGCCGAGCCGCTGGTGCGGCGCGGCCTGCTGGTGCCGGTGCTGCCGGGCTTTGTCGACGAGCAGCCCGTGCCCATCCATGCCGTGACGCTGGGCGGGCGCCACCGGTTACCGAAAATCCGCGCCTGCATCGACTATTGGGCCGAGTGGTTCAGCCGCGAAAGAGACCTGGTGAGCGGCCCGCCCGCCGGTTGACCGATGCGCTTATCTGGCCTCGATCAGCGCGCGAATATCCAGCAGGGTCAGCTCATTCGCATCGGGCTTGCCGATCTCGCGGCCGGATGAATACGGAAAGTTGTTGTCATTCACCAGCACGATGTGTGTGGCATCGACCACCGCAAGCCCTTCAGGGCCCAGGTGCGGCAATGCAAAGACCGCTTCGTTGGGCCCCAGTTTGGCCAGGCGCTTCGGGTTGGCGATGCGGGTCAGGTCGACGTAGGCGACCTTGCGCACAAAGCCGTCCGCATCGGCGGCGGCCAGGTCAATCTTGTAGACACGCTTGAAACGCGCGGGCCGCGTGAAGCAATCGGTGCGCGCTTCATTGGGGCATTCCGGCGCGATGCCTTCCGTGTTGTCGTCGCGCTCGATCACCAGGCCTGTGGTGGCGTCCAGCAACTGAAAGTCGGCGGCCACATTGCCCACTTCTTCGAGCAGGTATTTCCACTGCTTGCCGGTGTAGCTCCGCGTGGCGACATCCAGCTCGTTGATGCGCACATAGGTTTTGTCGCCGGCTTTTTCGACGCTCTTGGCGGCAGCGTCGAACAACGGGCCCTCGAACATCGGATAGAGCTTGCTGCCGTCGGGCGATTTGGCCATGGACTCAAAGCCGTTGGAGCGCCGCACCTCGAACAAGGCCTCGCCGGGGAGATTCGGCAGCCGCCCCTGCATATAGTGGTCTGGCGAGGCGTGCAGCTTGCCGCTGATGACCGTCTCGATCACGCCCAGAACCCGTCCCTGGAAGTCGGTGCGCAGCACATACGGGCCGAACTCCTCGCCTATCCACCATTCATTGCCCACCACCTGCAGGGATTCGGGGTCGAAGTCGATGCCGGTGAGATAACGGCGCGCGGTGTTTTCGTTCTGGATATGAAAGGGCACGCGCTTGTCCGGGTCGCTCAGAAAGGTCGTGCCTCGGCGCAGAACCTGGCCCTTGCTCCAGTCGACCGACAGCCGGTGCACCATCAGCAGCGCATCCTGCGAATTGATCTTATTGCCGAAGCCGTTGTCGGTCAGCGCCAGGAACTCGCCCTTGCCCAGCGACACAATGCCCGAAAAACCCTGGACCGACTGGCCCTTCATCGGCAGCGTGCCGCCGGAAGCGCGCGGATATTTGGGGTCGCCGACAAAGGTGTTGGTGCTTTCGCTGCCGAGCTGCTCATTGCGCTGGCGCCTGGCATTGGCGAATTTTCCCGTCGTGGCGAAAAAGGCGCCGGCATCGCGCGGCGCAGCCACCGAGGCGTCGGCAGCCAGGGCCGCATGGCCGGCCAGCGTGGCCTCCACCGCCGGTGCGGTTTGCGCGCGGCCGCCGCCGGCCGCCAGGCACAGCGCGCAGGCGGCGGCCAGGGTCAATGCGTTCATCTTGCTCAAAACCTGCTTGTGTTTGCTCATCCCGAAATCCCTCTTGCTGGTGAATCGCTGGACTGTGCAGGCAGCGTGTGAAACCGCTGTGACAAAATCAGCCACAACCCCGGGCATCGCCGCCCGGCAACCCCCACCATGACCGACACCACGCCGCCGCCCGCCTTCCGGCCCACCGCGAAATTTCTGCTGGCGCATCCCGCGCACTTCATCGCCCTGGGCTTTGGCGCCGGCCTGAGCCCGGTCGCGCCCGGCACGGCCGGCACGCTGTGGGCCTGGCTGGCCTTCCTGGTGCTGCAGCAGTGGCTCACGCCGGCMGAAATGGGCTGGCTGATCGCCGCCTCCACCCTGGTGGGATGGTGGGCCTGCACCGTGGCGGCAAAGGCCATGAACGTCCTGGACCCGGGCAGCATCGTCTGGGACGAGGTGGTGGCCTTCTGGCTGGTGCTGTGGCTGGTGATGCCCGCCGACTTCTGGTCGCAGCTGGCCGCGTTTGTGCTGTTCCGCTTTTTTGACGCCGTGAAACCCGGTCCCGTGGCCTGGGCCGACCAGGCCTTCAAGGGCTTTAACTGGCGCGGCGGTTTCGGCATCCTGTTTGACGATTTTGTGGCGGCCTTTTGCGCGCTGCTGGTGATCGCCCTCTGGAGGTTCTGGTGAACGGCGTACCCGAACTGGCCGGACAACTCGCCGCCCTGCTGCAGGCCCAGGGGCGGATGCTGGCCACCGCCGAAAGCTGTACCGGCGGCATGATCTCCGCCGCCTGCACCGACCTGGCCGGCTCCAGCAGCTGGTTTGAGCGCGGCTTCGTCACTTATTCCAACGAGGCAAAAACGGAACTGCTGGGCGTCCCGGCCCCGCTGATCGCCAGGCGCGGCGCGGTCAGCGAGGAAGTGGCGCGCGCCATGGCCTCCGGCGCGCTGGAGCGTTCACGCGCCCAGGTGGCCGTGGCCGTCACGGGCGTAGCCGGCCCGACGGGCGGTAGCGCGGCCAAGCCCGTGGGTACGGTATGGTTTGCCTTTGCGCTGCCGGGGCGGCTGGTGTCGGAAGTCCGGCGTTTTGACGGCGACCGGGCCGCGGTGCGTAGCGCCACGGTGCGGCATGCGATGCAGCGGCTGCTGGAGCTGCTGGAAGAACCGGGCAAACCGGGAGAAGCCGGCTGACGCGTGAGCGACGCCTGCACGGCACCGGGCGCTATAGAGTTCGCGGACCCGTCCATCACCCGAGATCCCGACAATCCCGACCAGGAGACAGCATGCACCCCAACCAGATCACCCTCGAACACTTCTACGCGTCCTTCGCCCGCCTCGACTCCGATGCCATGGCCGCCTGCTATGCGCCCGACGCGCAGTTCGACGACGAGGCCTTTTCGCTGCGCGGCCACAAAGAGGTCACCGGCATGTGGCACATGCTCTGCGACGTGACCAAGGCCAAGGGCACCGACGTCTGGAAACTCAGCTGGAGCGGCATTGAAGCCGATGCGCGCAGCGGCAAGTCGCACTGGGAGGCCGACTACCGTTTCAGCACCACCGGGCGCATGGTGCACAACGTGATCGACGGCGAGTTCGAATTCAATGAACAGGGGCTCATCAGCCGCCACCGCGACCACTTTGATTTCTGGGCCTGGTCGCGCCAGGCGCTGGGCGCGCCCGGCCTGCTGCTGGGCTGGACGCCCTTTCTGCGCGCGAAGGTGCGGGCAGGGGCGGCGGCAAATCTGCAAAAATACCTGTCCCAACGCAAGACTTAACCCCGACGGGAGTTGCCCATGACCTGGTTTGACGGTTTTGAATCGCGCAGTTTTGAGGTCAACGGCGCCTCCATCAATGCGCGGGTCTCTAAAACCACGCTGGGCGAGCCGCTGCGACCAGCACTGCTGCTGTTGCACGGATTTCCGCAATCGCACGTCATGTGGCACCGCGTGGCCCAGCGCCTGGCCGGCGACTATTTCCTGGTCATGCCCGACCTGCGCGGTTACGGCGACTCCTCCAAGACAGCGGGCCTGCCCGACCACAGCAACTACAGCAAGCGCAACATGGCGCACGACATGACAGGCGTGATGGACGCGCTGGGCGTCAACCGTTTTTTCCTGTGCGGCCACGACCGCGGCGGGCGTGTGGCACACCGGCTGGCGCTGGACCACGCCGCGCGCGTGCTCAAGCTGTGCGTCATCGACATCGCGCCCACGCTGGACATGTATGAGGGCCGCAGCATGACCGAGCCCTACATGGCCTTTGCCCGCGCCTACTACCACTGGTTCCACATGCTGCAGCCGGCGCCGTTGCCGGAGATCATGATGGGTGCCAACCACCCCGAAACCGCCAAAGCCTATTTGCACGCCAAGCTGGGCGGCTGGGGCAGCGCGGGCATGAACTACATCGAGCCTCGGGCGCTGGCTGAATACGAGCGCAGCTTTTGCAACGCCGAGGCGCTGCACGCCGCTTGCGAGGACTACCGCGCCAGCGCCGGCATAGACCTGGAGCACGACCGCGACGGGCGCGCGCACGGCCTGAAGCTGGCCTGCGATCTGCTGGTGCTCTGGGGCGAGCGCGGCGTGGTGCACCGCATGTTCGACCCGCTGGCGCTGTGGCAGGCCCAGTGCAGCGGCGAAGTCACCGGCCAGGGTATGCCGGCCGGCCATTTCATTCCCGAAGAGCAGCCCGAGGCGACGGCCCGGGCGCTGCAGGATTTCTTCAACTGATTCACTCCGGACTTTCAGACCATGTCGCACTACGCCGCAGAAACCTTGTGGGAACGCAAGGACGCCGACTTCCTGGACAACCGCTACAGCCGCCGCCACCTGCTGCGCTTTGACGGCGGGCTGGAGGTGCCGGGTTCGTCCTCGCCGTCCGTCGTGCCGCTGCCCATGTCCGACGCGTCGGCGCTGGACCCGGAAGAAGCGTTTGTGTCTTCGCTGTCGAGCTGCCACATGCTGTGGTTCCTGACCATGGCCGTCAAGCGCAAGTTCCGCGTGGACCGCTACTTCGATGCGGCGACCGGCGTGATGGAAAAGAACGCCGAAGGCAAGGTCGCCATGACCATCGTGACCCTGCACCCCGAGGTGACGTTCTCCGGTGAGCGCCAGCCCAGCCGCGAGGAACTGGACAAGCTGCACCATGACGCGCACGAGGCCTGCTTCATCGCCAACTCGGTGAAGACCGAGGTGCGCTGCGAGCCGGTATACGCAGGCGCCTGAGCGGAAGCGCCGCCCCTACTTCAGCCAGCCGCGCTTCCTGAAGTACCACATGGGCACCACGGCGCTCGCCACCATCAGCAGGATGGCGTAGGGATAGCCCAGCGACCAGTCGAGCTCGGGCATGAGCTTGAAGTTCATGCCGTAGACGCTGGCGATCAGCGTGGGCGGCAACAGCGCAACGCTGGCCACCGAGAAGATCTTGATGATCTTGTTCTGGTTGATGTTGATGAAACCGACCGTGGCGTCCATCAGGAAGTTGATCTTGTCGAACAGGAAGGCGGTGTGCGAGTCCAGCGAATCGATGTCGCGCAGGATCTGCCGCGCTTCCTCGAACTGCTCGGCGTTGAGCATCTTGCTGCGCATCATGAAACTGACGGCGCGGCGCGTGTCCATCATGTTGCGGCGTATGCGGCCGTTCAAGTCCTCGTGGCGGGCGATGGCGCCCAGCACCTCACCGGCCAGCGCGTCGGTCACGTCGCCCGACAGCACCTGGGCGCTGACTTTTTCGAGCTCGACGTAAATGCCCTCGAGCGTGTCGGCCGAATATTCGGCGTCGGCGTCGAACAGCTTGAGCAGCACTTCCTTGGCATCCTCGATCAGACCGGGCGCGCGGCGCGCGCGCATGCGCAGCAATCGGAACACCGGCACGTCCTCGTCGTGGATGGAAAACAGCACGCCCTTGCTCTTGAGGTCGTCGTTGACGAGGTTCAGGATGAAGGCCACGCGAACGGTGCGCGGCTCGGCGTCGTCGGCGATCAGGAAGTCGGAGCGTATGTGCAGCTCGCCGTTGTCTTCCTCGTAAAAACGCGCGGACTCCTCAATGTCCTCGTCCATCGCGTCTTCGGGAATGGACAGGCCGTAGTACTGCTTGATCCAGCGTTTTTCTTCGAGGGTGGGGGACTCCAGGTCCACCCAGATCGGCTGGAACTTGGAGAGTTCTTCCAGGGATTCGATTTCTTCCTGGAAAAGCCGGCCGTTGGCGAGCGTGAAAATATTGAGCATGGCTGACTGCCTATCGGTTCAAGGGCCCGCGCAAGGCATGCGCTCGGGGCCTTGCGCGAAAGCGGGGTAAAGGGGCGGTGGGATGGTGCATCGCTTTCAACCCCCTTTGAACGTGAGCTTTTGCAAGCCAGCGTCAGTCTGCGGTGTTGAAAGCTAGCGACTAGGGCTGCTTTCCAAGGATTTCTCCGTAATTGAACAGCGGCGATTATGGCATTTCAAGCCCGGCTTATCCATCGCAAGAGCTACATAAAAAAGGCCAGCAATTCGTCCTTGCGGGCATATGCGTCGTGCTCACCCAGCGCCATCAGCGCCTTTACAAAGCCAGGCTCGAACAGCAGATAACTGGCCAGCGCGGCGCCACCGGGACTGCCCTTGGCGCCCAGCGCGCCCAGGCCCGCGAGGGCGTTGTAGGTGCCTGTGGGCAACTCGGCCGCATGGGCCTGCGCCAGCGCGTCCAGCGACTGCGAAGGCGCGATCGCGAGAATGTCCACCGGGCGGTAGGGCATGACGGCCGCGATTTCACGCGGCATCTGGCGCACGGTTTTGCTCACGCGCTGGGCCTGCTCCACGTCGGCCTGCAGCGTGTCCTGGAAAACGCTGGCCATGGCATGGCCGGCGATGGCGCCCAGCGTGGGCCGGCCGGTGACGCTGGCGCCGTTGCCGCCGCCGACAAAACCGGCCCGCTCGGGCTGGCCGACGCCTATCACCAGCACCTTGCCGGCGCCCAGGTGCAGCGCGGGCGAGAGCGGAGAGCTCTGGCGCATGGAACCGTCGCCGAAAAATTCGGGGTGGCCGTCCACCCACAGCGGCGTGGATGGAAACAGGAAGGGAATGGCGCTGGAGGCCATCAGGTGCTCGATGGTGATGGGCTGGAATTCGGCACGGCGGCCGGGCCGGCTCCACAGGTCGGACTGGCGGCCCGCCGCCATCTGGCAAAACGTCCAGTGCACGCCGCTGCTGTAGCTGGAGGCGGTGACGGCCACGGCGCGCAAGGTCCTGTCCTGCAGGGCCTGCTCGATGCGGCCCAGCGAAATCACGCGGTGCAGCGTGTCCACCAGCGGCGTGTTGTCCAGCAGGGCCTGCTGCGCCCGCATCTGCTGCGACAAAAACAGCGCCGCCGCGATGCGGCTGGAGCGTATCCACGCCGGCACCTTGAGCTTGTAAACCTGCGAGGAACGCAGCGTGGTCCAGAAACTCGCGAGTTGGGAAAAGGCCTGCAGGCCTTCGCCGGCGCGGCTGGCCAGGAAGGCGGCATTGAGCGCGCCGGCCGACGTGCCAACCAGGATGCTGAACGGAAAACGTTCGCCGGCCCCGCCGCCCTGCAGGCTCAGCATGGTCGACAGCGCATGCAGAACCCCCGCCTGGTAGGCGGTGCGCGCGCCGCCGCCCATCAGCACCAGGGCGTTGCGGTCCTCGTCAGGCCGGGTCAATGCGGAGGAAATAATGGTCTCAAGCGACATGGCCGGGCCGGGTCTGCGGCGAATGGGATAGGAACGGGCGGTGCATGGTCGTGAAGAGGCTGGTTGTTATGGTTTTTCCTGCTGCCCGCGGACAGGCCCGCTCCGTCCTTGCCCGGGGCTTGTCCCGGCACGGATAGACACGCGTCAATGGTGTCCGCATGATGCCGTCCGCACGGATTTCCCGCAAGCCCGGCACCCGTTCGCGCGCCGCACCGACCGCGAAAAAATCAGTGAAATCAAGTGCTTGCCGCGCCCGCGCGGATGGCTCGCCGACGCGGCACTGGGCTGCGAAATGCAGGGTCAAGGGGTTTTTCACAAGGTTTCATTATTTATTGCAAGCCCGGTTGCAATTGGGGGCCTTCGGGCGCATAGTAAATCCAAGAGCGTTGTCCCCGTCTGCCGCCCTTCCCTCACGGGCCGGGTGGTGTTTTCAAACCCCAGCTCCAACCCTGGAAAAGGAGTCTCTTTATGAACTTGACGATCAGCGGTCACCATCTTGAAGTCACCCCCGCGC
>NZ_JBFUBY010000156.1:0-9853 GCF_056405515.1 Polaromonas sp. P1_G2 | reverse complement strand
GAGCAGCATCAGCACGATCACGCCGATGGCGCCCGCACCGACAGAGGTCAGCGTGACCAGCGTGCCGATGACCGCGCCGAACAGCAGCGGCAGCGCCCAGTGGCGCGCGCGCGTGGCCTCGACGATTTGTTCAGGGGCGATGCTGGTGGGGGCGGTCTTGCCGCGCAAAACCTTGTAGAAGGTGGCGCCGGCCGTCAGTAACAGCGCCAGCCCCAGGGTGGTGGTCATGATGGCCTGGGTGCCCGGATTCGCGGGGCCCAGGCGCTGCAACATATAAAGCGTGGCCAGCGAGGCCGGGATGCTGCCCGCGGCGGTCTGGCCGACGATTTTCCAGTCGACCACCCTGGCGCGCGCCAGGCTCACCGTGCCGCCCATCTTGGTGAAGGCGGCGAACAGCAGGTCGGTGCCTATGGCCAGGTGCGGTTTAATGCCGAAAATGAAGATCAGCAGCGGCGTCATCAACGAGCCGCCGCCCACCCCGGTCAGGCCCACCACCAAACCTACGGCAAAGCCGGCAAATACGAAGGCAAATTCATGCATGCCGGAAAATGTAAGTGTGCCGCTTATAAAAACAAACTACACATTTGTTCTGCCGTTATCTGGATAAGCTTATTCGCGAATATTCATGCGGGTTTCCTCGGGATTTGAGGCGTAAACGGCTTAAAGCAAATCCACAATCGCACATCCGGCACCCCGGTATTCACAATGCACTGGTACAGTCCCTGCTTTTCCCGCTGGCCGCTAAGAGCCCGTTTACGGTCTAAAMGGRGCCGCGTTGGGGTGCAATCGGGATGAGTGGGCCGACCGGGMACGYCGCATGGGCTMATGCCCATGCAAGGGMCTGGGTGGCTCAATCGCCCGATTTCACCCCAACCCGGAGGGCAAGCGCCTTCTCGGGCGGTCTGCRGCGTTGCGGCGCTAACCCATAGCTGTGCTATGGGCAGCGCACCGCGCCTTGCATCCCATCCCGAGAAGGGGCTTGCGCGGCCCCTTTTAGACCGTAAACGGGCTCTGGCGCCGGCTCGACGGATGGCATCGCTCACTTTTTGGAGAAAACCGTGAAATTTGCGAAATCTGCCCTGCTGGGCGGTTTGTTCCTGGCTTTTACGGCCGCCCTGGCGCTGGCGCAGGGTGGCTCGAAAGCGCCCATCAAAATTGGCGAGATCAACAGCTATTCGACCATCCCCCAGTTCACCCAGCCTTACCGCCAGGGCTGGCAGCTTGCCGTGGAAGAGATCAACGTCACCGGCGGCCTGCTGGGCCGCAAGGTAGAGGTGATTGCCCGCGACGACGCAGGCAAGCCCGAAGAGGCCCTGCGCCACGCGATTGAGCTGACCTCCAAGGAAAAGGTCGACGTGCTGGCCGGCGGCTTTTTGTCCAACGTCGGGCTGGCGCTGGCCGACCATGCCCAGAAGAACAAAAGGGTCTTCATCGCCAGCGAGCCGCTGACCGATGCCCTGATCTGGGACAAAGGCAACCGCTACACCTTCCGCCTGCGCCCCGGTACTTATATGCAGGCGGCCATGTTGGTCGAAGAGGCCGCCAAGCTGCCGGCCAAACGCTGGGCCGTGATCGCGCCCAACTACGAATACGGCACCAGCGCCGTCGCGGCCTTCAAGGAACTGCTCAAGGCCAGGCGCCCCGACGTGGAATTCGTCGGCGAGCAGTGGCCCGCGCTCGGCAAGCTGGACGCCGGCACCACGCTGCAGGCCGTCATGCAGACAAAGCCCGATGCCATCTTCAACGTGACTTTCGGCGCCGACCTGGCCAAGCTGGTGCGCGAAGGCAACCAGCGCGGCATCTTCCCGAAAACCCCAGTGGTGTCGCTGCTGTCGGGCGAGCCCGAGTATCTGGACGTGCTCAAGGACGAGACGCCCAAGGGCTGGATCGTGACCGGCTACCCCTGGGACCAGATCGACTCGCGCGAGCACGCCAGCTTCGCCGCCAACTACTACCGCCGCTTCAAGGAATACCCCAAGGTCGGCTCGGTGGTGGGCTACGCCACGATGCAAGCGATTTTTGCCGCCATCAAGAAAGCCAACTCCACCGACAACGAGAAGCTGGTGACGGCGCTGCGCGGCCTGAAGTTCTCCACCCCCTTCGGCCCGGCCGAATTCCGCGCCATCGACCACCAGTCCACCATGGGCGCCTACGTGGGCAAACTGGACCTGCGCGGCAACAAGGGCACCATGGTGCAGTGGCGTTACGCCGACGGCAAGGCCTATTTGCCCAATGACGACTATGTCAAGGCCCGCCGTCCGGCCGAAGCCATGAAGTGACCTTTTGGCAACGCGTACGCCAATTTCAGGGGAATCATGAAAAGGGGCGTGCCGAATCCCCGCATAATCAAGCCCAATGACGAATACGGGTGGTGAGGCTGTCAAGCGGATTTTTGTAAAAGTGTTTGGGTTTGATGACGTCGAGCGTCACGCCCTGAACACGGTGTTTCGCCTTTCCGAAACCAGGCCCACGGCTTACGCTTTGTGGACCGCCGCGGCGCCTGAAGACGCTGGCATGGCCCTGATAGACGGCGACAGCTGGGAAGCCACGCTGGAGCGGGCCAACCCCGCCCACGACGAGCTCAAACTGATCTGGATAGGCGACAACGCGCCGGCCCGAGCCAGCCTGGTGGTCAAGCGCCCGCTGCAATGGGCGGCCGTGATCGAAGGCCTGGACATATTGCTCGCGGCCGATTCGTCGCAAACCCCCGGGGCCGACCTCGACCTGGACCTGCTGTCCGAATCCACCGCGCTGCTGGACCTGGACCTCGACTTTGACTCCGAAGCCCCCACCGCACCTTCGCCGCTGGAAGGGCCCCCGACCGAGCCGCCTGAGCAGGCCCAGGTGCTGGTGGTCGACGCCGACCGCGATGCACGCCTTTACCTGCGCGCCCGGCTGGCCATGGCTGGGATGCTGCTCGTCGACGAGGCCGCCACCGGCACCGAAGCGCTCAAGCTCATGGATACGCGGCTTTACAAACTCGTCATCCTCGACATGGACCTGCCCGACATGGAACGCTGGGAGATGGTCAAGCGCGTGGCAGCCACGCGGCCGCCCGTGGAGTTCCTGATCCTGACCGGCAACAGCCTGTCGCCGCTCGATGCGGTACGCGGCTGGTTTGCCGGCGCGCGCGGCAGCCTCAGCAAACCCCTGCATCCCGGCAAACTCAAATACCTGCTGCGCAGCGCGCGCTAGGCATTAACCGGCTGGCACGCGCTGCGGCGCCAGCGCATCGGCCAGCCGCTGCTCCAGCGGCAAAGGCTCCGCATGCAGCTTCGCGGCCAGCACTTCACCGCACAGCGCGGCAAACGTCAGCCCGCGCGATCCCATGCCGCTGCAGACCCACAAGCCCGGCGCCAGTGGCCCCAGCGCGGGCAGGCGGCTGGGCGTGGCACAGCGCACACCGGCCCAGCTCTTGACCTGGCCCGCCCCAAACTGCGGGGCCAGCGCGTGGGCCGCTTGCGGCAGCAGGGCCTGTAGCCGGCTGAAGTTGTGCTGGTCGTCCTCCGGCCGCGTCTCGGGCCTGGTGTTGTCGCGTTCAAAACTGGAGCCCATGACCCAGGCCAGACCGCCGGCTTCGCCAGGCAAAGGCACGGCGGGCGCCAGGCTGCCGTGGCCGTTCACCGGAAAGGCGGGTAGGGCAGCGGCCATACCGGGCTCGTGACGGCCCCAGCTGACCTGGCCGCGTATGGCTTGCAGCGCGAGCTCGCCGGCCCCCCCATCGGCGTCAGCGGCCAGCGCCCGGCTGGCATAACCGGCYGCCAGCACGACCAGTTCGGCGCGGGCCAGTTCTCGTCCCTGCGCATCCAGAACTTGCCATTGGCCTGCGGCGTGGCTCAGGCGGGTCACCCGCGAGCGGCCCTGCGATTGCACGCCTGGGACGGCCAGCCAGGCGTCGACCAGGGCGGCCGGCCGCACCCAGCCGGCCCGCGCATGCCACAGCGCGGGTGCGTCTGCCGGCAGGCCGCACTGCGCCAGCTGCGCCGCGTCGGCCGGCCGTGACCAATCGCCGGCGGCATCGGCCCACTCCGCTTGCCAGGCCTCGGGCCGCTTGCGCGGGTGCTCCACTTCGTGCTCGAGCACGCCGGTGCGGCCCCAGTCGCCGGCTGGGAGCACGGCTTCCGCTTGCTGCAGTGTGGCGCGTATGCCGTGGCGCGACAGGCGTGAGAGCGGGTTGTCGTCGGGCGAGACATGCGGCGCCAGCAGCCCGGCGGGCAGGCCGGATGCACCGGCGGCCGGTTCTTCGGCCGCATCCAGCACCAGCACCTGCCAGCCCCGGCGCGCCAGGCTGGCCGCCACTGCCGCGCCGGCCAGGCCCGCGCCTATCACCACGCAGCTTGAGGGCGCGCGCCGCTGGGGAGAGGGCTGCGCTTTTTTAGGTTCCCAGGCCGGGTTGAACTCGCCCTGCAAGTTGTCACGCTTGGGCGGTATGCCGGGCACCTTTCGGACCACAAAACCGCATTGCGCCAGCGCGTCGCGCACGCTGCGCGCAATCGTCCAGGTGGCGATGCGCGTGCCGCGCCGGCAGCAACGCGCCACGGCCTTGAAGGTGTGCAGGTCCCAGATGTCGGGATTGCGCTGCGGGCTGAAGCCGTCCAGGTAGACCGAATCAGCCTCGAAGGATTGCTCGCGCAGCATGGCCTTGGCGTCACCTATGCACAGCGTCAGCAAGACCCGGCCGCCTTCAAACACCAGGCGATGAAAACCCGGCAGCAGGCCCCAGAGCTGGGCCCGCAGCTGTTCGGCGAAGGGAATCAGCTCAGGATGCGTCTGCGCGCTGCGCAGCACGTCGGCGGCGCTGGCCGGGAAGGCCTCGGTCGAGACGAAATGCAGCAGCAGCGGGCGATTTGGGTCGGCCTTCCAGGCGGCCCAGGTGACTAGGAAGTTCAGGCCCAGGCCGAAGCCGGTTTCCAGCACCGTCCATTGCGGCTGGCCGTCCCAGGCTTCAGGCAGGCCGCAGCCTTTGAGGAAGACCTCGCGGGCCTGGTCCAGCCCGCCCAGTTCGCTGCGGTAGCGGTCGCCGAAGCGCGGGCTGAAGGGGCTGCCGCCAGCCGTGCCGTCGTCCAGCCACTCAATGCGCTCAGGCATGCCGCCAGATCAGGCGGTGGGTGTGGGGGGAACGTAACCCTGGACGGCATCGGCGCCGTCGCCAAAGAAGTGTTTCTCCATCTGGCGCGCCAGGTACTGGCGGGCCCGGGCGTCGGCCAGGTTCAGGCGGTTTTCATTGACCAGCATGGTTTGCTGCTTCATCCATTCCGCCCAGGCTTCCTTGCTGACCTCTTCCCAGAGGCGTTTGCCCAGCGGGCCGGGGTAGGGCGGAAAGTCCAGGCCTTCGGCTTCTTTACCGAGCTTGATGCATTTGACGAGGCGTGCCATGGCGAGAGTTCTTTCGTGTATCGGGGGGATTTAAGAGGAGTCTAAGGATGTTTACAGAATAAAGAACTGAGTTTTTATTCGTTCCGGTTTTCAAGTGCTGCTTCCAGAATCCATTTTGTTCGCATTTACCTGCATTTTTCTGGAAAAGAGAGCAACCATGACTTCACGCCGCAACTTTATCAATGTTTCCACCCGAACCGCCGCCGCCTTGGGTTTGGGTTTGACGCTGGCAGGGTCACTGCTGACGGCCCAGGCCCAGCAGCCGCCCAAGCCGCCCGTCACGCTGCTCAATGTCTCTTAYGACCCGACMCGCGAGCTTTACGTCGAATACAACGCCGCTTTCAGCAAATACTGGAAGGCCAAGACCGGCCAGGACGTGACCATCAAGCAGTCGCACGGAGGCTCCGGCAAGCAGGCGCGCTCCATCATTGACGGCCTGGACGCCGACGTCGCCACGCTGGCCCTGGCCGGCGACACCGATGCGCTGGTCAAAAACGGCGGCTGGCTGTCGGCCGACTGGCAAAAGAAGCTGCCGCACAATTCCTCGCCCTACACCTCCACCATCGTGCTGGCCGTGCGCCAGGGCAATCCCAAGGGCATCAAGGACTGGGACGACCTGGTCAAGCCCGGCATCAACGTGATCACGCCCAACCCCAAGACCTCGGGCGGCGCCCGCTGGAACTACCTGGCCGCCTGGGAATTCGCCAAACGCAAATACGGCAGCGACGCCAAGGCCAAGGAATTTGTCRCCAAGCTCTATAGCAACGTCTCGGTACTCGACACCGGCGCCCGCGGCTCCACCATCACCTTCGCCCAGCGCGCCCAGGGCGACGTGCTGATCGCCTGGGAGAACGAGGCGTATTTGCTGGAGAAAGAGTTCGGCGCCAAGTTCGACGTGGTCGCACCCTCGCTGAGCATCCTGGCCGAGCCCGCCGTCGCCGTGGTCGACAAGAACGTGGACAAAAAAGGCACGCGCGCCGTCGCCGAGGAATACCTGAAGTACCTGTATTCCGAGGAAGGCCAGGACATCGCCGGCAAGAACTTCTACCGCCCGGCCGTCTCGCAAAAAGCCATTGCCAAGTACGCCAAACAGTTCCCCAAGCTCAACCTGTTCACCATAGACCAAGCCTTCGGCGGCTGGACCAAGGCGGATAAAGAGCATTTCGCCGACGGCGGCTCCTTCGACCAGATTTACACCAAGAAATAAGCTCCCCCCGAAGCGGCCTCTGGCCGCCTCCCCCCAGGGGGCGCCCGCTGCGGCCCGGCTAAGCCGGTTCCGCGCCGGCACTGGTAGGGAAGATCTCGCACATGTCGCTTGGCCACTAAGGCAGATCAGGAAGAAAACTCAACAATGTCCGCACAACAATCCATTCTGCTGATTGCCGGCAGCCCATCCGAGCAATCGCGCTCGTCAGCGCTGCTTGATTCAGTCAGCCACCGGCTGGCCCTGCGCGGCGGCCTCGTGGTCGAGCGCCTCAATATCCGCGAACTGCCGGCGCAGGCGCTGCTGCTGGCCGAATGGGGCCACCCGGCCATAGTCAAGGCGATTGAGCAGATCGCCAGGGCGCGCGCCGTCGTCGTGGCCACGCCGGTCTACAAGGCGGCTTACAGCGGCCTGCTCAAGGTGCTGCTGGATTTGCTGCCGCAGACCGCGCTGAAAGAAAAAACCGTGCTGCCGCTGGCCACCGGCGGTAGCCCACACCACATGCTGGCGCTCGATTACGCCTTGCGCCCTGTGCTGCAGGCACTGGCGGCCCGCCACATCCTGCCCGGCGTTTACGCCACCGATTCGCAGGTGCCGCAGTCGGCCGACAAGCGCTACGAGGTCGGCCCCGAGATCGCCGTGCGGCTGGACGACGCGGTGCTGACCCTGCTGGCCGAAAGCTTTCGCCAGCCGGCGACGGCTGGTTTTGAGCCGGTGCACTTTTCCCGGGTGCGATGTAGCGTCTGACGCCTCACCGGAGGGCGCAGGCTGAGGTTGGCCTGCACCTCCGAATTCCCAAGACGCAGATTTTTTAAACCGCCTCGCGGGCGGCCGGGGAGAGGCTTTGCCCTGCCGTCGTCGCGTACCCGGAAAAAGACACCCTTGAAATGGACATGAACATGAGCATTACTTCCGACTACGTATCGAACATTGAGCCCAGTGTTTCACCCGGCATTCCGGATCAACGAACGCCCAAGGTACGCACCTGGCTCGACTTCGGCCTGACCCTGCTGCTGGCCGCACTGCTCGCAGGCGTCATCACCTTGCTGAGCCTGCCCGTGGCCCATGCGCAAGAGAAAGTCGAACTACGCATCGGCTACCAGAAGGCCGCCAGCCTGTTTGTGCTGCAAAAAGCCCAGGGCACGCTTGAAAAACGTTTGCTGCCGCTGAACGCCAGCGTCAAGTGGGTGGAGTTCCCGGCCGGCCCGCAACTGCTCGAGGGCCTGAATCTGGGCTCGGTCGACGTCGGCTATGTGGGGGAAGCGCCGCCCATCTTCGCCCAGGCCGCCGGCGCCAAGTTCGCCTACATAGGCTACGACCCGGCCGCGCCTGAGGCCGAAGCCATCGTCGTACCCAAGGACTCGGCCATCAAATCGGTGGCCGAACTCAAGGGCAAAAAAGTCGCCCTCAACAAGGGCAGCAATGTGCATTACCTGCYGGTCAAGCTGCTTGAGAAAAACCAGCTCAAGCTCAGCGACGTCCAGCCCGTCTACCTGCCACCCGCCGATGCGCGCGCCGCCTTTGAAAGCAAAAGCGTGGACGCCTGGGTGATCTGGGACCCCTTCACTGCCGCCGCTGAAAAAGCCATAGGCGCGCGTGTGCTGGCCGATGGCAAAGGCGTGGTCAACAACTACCAGTACTACCTGGCCGAACGCAACTTCGTCGCCAAAAACCCCAAGGTCATCCAGGCCCTGTTTGACGACTCGGTGGAGCGCGGCGCCTGGCTCAAGGCCAACCTCAAAAAGGCGGCCGAGCTGATCGCGCCGCTGCAGGGCCTGCCGGTCGACGTGGTCGAACTCAGCCTCAAGCGCTATGAGTTCAAGGTCCAACCCGTGCCCGCCAGCGTGATCGCCGACCAGCAAAAACTCGCCGACACCTTCTTCGAACTCAAGCTGATCCCCAAGGCCATCGCCGTCAGCGACGCCGCCTACAAACCGGCTCCCTGAAACCAGGACACCGCAGCATGAACACCTCCACACCACTCCAACTGCGCCGCCGCTTTCTGCAGATCGTCGCCACCACCGCCTCGCTGTGGGGCCTGGGCTTTCCGCGCGCCAACGCGCAGTCCGCCGCCAAGGCCGAAAAAGCCCCCGAGCAACTGCGCATCGGCTACCAGAAGTCCGCCGTCAACCTGGTCATCCTCAAGCAGAAAAGCGTGCTCGAAAAACGCTTTCCCAACACCAGGATCACCTGGGCCGAATTTCCGGCCGGGCCGCAGCTGCTCGAAGCGCTGTCGGTCGGCAGCCTGGAGTTCGGCCTGACCGGCGATTCCCCGCCCGTGTTCGCGCAGGCCGCCGGCAAGGACCTGGTCTATGTCGGCGTCGAGCCGCCCAAGCCCGACAGCTCGGCCATCCTGGTGCTGGGCGATTCACCCATCCGCAGCCTGGCCGGCCTCAAGGGCAAAAAAATCGCGCTGCAAAAAGGCTCCAGCGCCCACTACCTGCTGGTGCGTGCGGTCGACAAGGCCGGCCTCAAGTGGGACGACATCCAGCCCATCTACCTGGCGCCCGCCGACGCGCGCGCCGCGTTCGAGCGCAGAAGCGTGGACGCCTGGGCCATCTGGGACCCGTTCTACGCCGCGATCGAACTCGCCATCAAGCCGCGCGTGCTGGCCACCGGGCGCGAGCTGTCGAGCAACAACTCCTTCTACCTGGCCTCGCGCCCCTTTGCCACGCAGCATGTGCAGACGCTGTCCGCCTTGTTTGAAGAGCTGAGCCGCGCCGACGCGCTGGTGCAAAGCGACCGAAAAGAGGCCATCAAGCTGGTGTCGGAGTTCAGCGGGCTGGACGCCGGCGTGGTGAGCCTGTTCATCCAGCGCCGCCCGGTGTCGCCCGTGGGGCCGCTCAACGCGATCGCCATCGCCGACCAGCAGCGCGTGGCCGATGCCTTTCTGCGCCTGGGCCTGATCCCGCGGCCTGTGAAAGTGGCCGACATCGTGTGGCGGCCTGAAGCCACGCAGGTCGCGCGCAAATAAGCCCCCCACAAGACGCAGCACACAAGGAGTTTTTCATGCAGGTTTTCTGGTTCATTCCCACCCATGGCGACAGCCGCTACCTGGGCACCGGCGAAGGCGCGCGCGAGGTCAGCCACGACTACCTCAAGCAGGTCGCCACGGCCGCCGACACCCTGGGCTACGAAGGTGTGCTGATTCCCACCGGCCGCTCCTGCGAAGACCCCTGGGTGGTGGCCTCCAGCCTGTTGCCCGTCACCAAAAACCTCAAGTTCCTGGTGGCCGTGCGGCCCGGCCTGCACCAGCCCAGACTGGCCGCGCGC
>NZ_JBFUBY010000155.1:0-9864 GCF_056405515.1 Polaromonas sp. P1_G2 | reverse complement strand
CTGCCCAGCAGCGTCGCCTCGCGTTTGTGAAACTCCGGATCGGCGAAGGTAATGTTATCCAGCACGATCGACACCAGCACATACTTGCCGCCATGGGCAATGAACTGGAAGCCGCGCTCCATGGCCTTTGCGTTGCCCGTGGCGTCAAAAACGACATCGTAAAAATCGCCATCGGTCAGCGCGCGCAGCTCGTCCAGGTCCTTGTCACCGATCACAACACCCGCGTGCGCACCCAGGTGTTGTTTGCAGAATTCCACCCTCTCCTTTCGCGTGTCCAGCGCTGTGACCTGGCCGCCACGCAGGCCGGCGAACAGCAGGGCGGCCATGCCGATGGGGCCCGTCCCTACCACCAGTACACGCTGGCCGGGCTGCACGTCGGCGCGGCGTACGGCGTGGGCGCCAATCGCCAGAAATTCCAGCATGGCGGCCTGGTCCAGTGAGACCCCCTCCGCCTTGCGCACAAACTGCGCGGGTACGTTGAGATATTCGGTGAAGGCGCCGTCGCGGTGCACGCCCAATACCTGGATGTTGACGCAGCAGTTGGTCTTACCCTGGCGGCAGGCTACACACCGGCCGCACGACAGGTAAGGCATGACGAAGACGCTGTCACCGGCCTGAAGGGGGCTGTCCGCCGGAGCTTCCTCCACGGTGCCCGCGATTTCGTGGCCCATGACGCGCGGATAGGCCAGGAAGGGTTGTTTGCCAGTGAAGATGTGCAGATCGGTGCCGCACACCCCTACGCGGCGGATGCGCAGCAGCACATCGCCTTCATTGCGGATGGGCATAGCCGCTTCGACCGTGCGCAGCACGCCGGGGGTTTCGCAAATGACTGTCAGCATAGATGTCCTTGGGTGGAAGTGGTTAGTCAATGTGGAATACGGATTCCATGGCGGCCCAGTGCTCGCCGGGGCCGCGCGTTTGAAGGGGGCGTTGGCWGGGGCCGCACAGGGTCCACCAACGCTGCGTCTCGGCATCGGCGGCGATAGCTGCCATGTCCGCGTCAAAATCCTGGCCGTGGTATTCCCAGTAGCCGAACAGCAGGTTTTCCGGCTCACGCAAAAAAATGCTGTAGTTGCGCAGCTGCGATTGCCGAATGCGCTGCAGCACAGCGGGCCAGACGGCCGCGTGCAGGCGCTTGTATTCGGCGATGTGCTGGGGGTCGATACCAATGACCCATCCCATTCGTTGCATGTCAATTTCCGTTTATAGGTTGGTCAAGGTGGCACCGGCGCATCGGGATTCAGCAGGCCGCGGGTGCGCAGGGCCTGCCACAGCGTGGCGGGAACGGGCGTCTCCAGCCAGGCGACGTTCTGTTGCAGCTGGGCTGCGGTGTGGGTGCCGGTGACGCAGCTCACCACCGCGGGGTGCGCCAGTGGAAACTGCAATGCGGCGGCCTGCAGGGGCACGCCGAATTCCTCACAGGCCAGCGCCAGCGCCTGCACGCGTGCCAACACGGCGGGCGGGGCTTCCGCATAATTGAATTTGGCGTTGCCCGCCAGGACGCCGGAGTTGAACGGCCCGGCCACCACGATGGCGTTGCCGCGGCGCATGCACTCGTCCAGAAAGGGCGTGAGGCAGTCCTGCTCCAGCAGGGTGTAGCGCCCAGCCAGCATGGTGCAGTCCAGGTCGAACTCCTGCATGCTGTCCATCACCACCTGCCATTCGTTCACGCCCAGGCCCACCGCCTTGGTGGCACCGCTGCCGCGCAATTCGTCCAGCGCGCGGAAGCCGCCTCCCGTGGTCAGTTGTTGCCAGTAATGCGCATGCTGTTCGCCATGGGTGTCGCGGCCGATGTCGTGTACGTACAGGATGTCGATGTGGGCCAGGCCCAGCCGCTGCTGGCTGTCTTCGAAGGAGCGCATCACGCCGCTGTAGCTGTAGTCATACTGCGGGCGAAACGGGTAGGGGTTGGCCCAACCGCCATCGCCGGGAGCCATGCTGGCATCGGGGCGCAGCAGGCGGCCCACCTTGGTGCTGACGACATACTCATGACGAGGGCAATCGGCCAGCTGGGCTCCCAGGCGGTGCTCGGAGCGGGTGTAGCCATAGTAAGGCGCCGTGTCGAAATAGCGCACGCCGGCCGCCCAGGCGCTGGCAAAGACATCCTCCACCTCGCGGGCGCTGGTGGCGTGGTACAGGCCGCCCATTTGCGCGCAGCCCAGGCCCAAGGCGGTCAGCCGCAGGTCCACGCGGGAAAGGGATTTCAAATCCGTGGTGTGCATATGCCCATCCTCCGGCAGCCGGTGCCGGAGGGGTCCTTGGGTTGGAGCGGTTTAGTAAAGAACGTTCTTGGCAGCGGGCGTGTCGATGTTTTTCTTGTTCACCATCAACACACCGGTATCGCGGAAGGCGGGCACTTTCTTGCCTGCCACGATTTCCGCCACGGTCTTTACGCCCAGGTTGCCCATCTCGAAGGCGCTTTGCACGGCAATCGCCTCGATGGTGCCGTCTTTCACAAAGCCTTGCAGGTCGGCGTTGCCGTCAAAGCCGATGGCCACCACTTTGCCGGCTTTGCCCGACTGAACCAGTGCACGGCCCATGCCGATAGCGGTGGGTTCGTTGGCACCGAAGATGCCCTTGAGGTCGGGATTGGCAGCCAGCACGTCGGTGGTCTGGTTCAGTGCGGTGCCCATCTGCGAGTTGGAGTAGAACGGGCCGACGATCTGCAGCTTGGAGTGCTTCTTGATGTAGTCGGTGAAACCTCCCACGCGGCCGATTTCGGAACCCGAGCCCGCAGTGTAGGACATGATGGCAATCTTGCCGGTGGTACCGATCTTGTCGATCAGCGTCTTGGCGGACATTTCTCCGGCAGTCTTGTTGTCTGTGGCCAGGAAGGATTGGTAGTAAGCCTTGCCGGCATCCGATGCGGCGGAGTCAATCAGCACCACAGGAATCTTGGCTTCCCAGGCTTTTTTGATGGCGGGGATCAGGGCATCCGGATCCGAAGGGGCCAGCACGATGCCGGCGACCTTGCGGTTCACGGCGTTTTCCACCAGGGCTACCTGCCCGGCCAGGTCGGTGTCGGATGCCGCGCCCTGGAAGGTGGCGGTGTAGCCCTTGAGATTTCCCACGGCAGCGTTGGAGCCCTTCTTCACGTTTTGCCAGAAGTCCGAGTTGGCGGTCTTCACGATGACGGCAATTTCCTTGTCGGCGGCCAGGGCCATCGACGACGCAGCCACCAGGGCGGCTGCGATCAGTGTGTGGATAAATTTTTTCATTTCTTTCCTCATGGGTAATGGTTGTGGAGGTTGTCTCTCGAAGTCCCGGTAAGCCCTGCCGGTAGGGATCACTTGCGATGGCGCATCTGGTCGATCCATACGGCCAGTAGGATGACAACGCCAATCAGAATTTGCTGGGTGAAAGCGGACACGCCGCTCATGTTCAAACCGTTGCGCAGGATGCCGATCACGAAGGCGCCGATGACGGTGCCCGACACCGTGCCCACACCGCCCGTGAGCGAGGTGCCGCCTATCACCGCGGCGGCAATGGCATCAAGTTCGTACATCAGGCCCTCACTGGGCTGGGCCGTGACCAGGCGTGACATCAGCACGCAGCCGGTCAGCCCGGCCAGCAGACCGGACAGCACATAGGCAAACAGCGTCACGCCCTTGACGTTCACGCCCGAAAGCCGGGCGGCTTCGAGGTTGGAGCCGATGGCGTACAGATGGCGCCCCAACGTGGCACGGTTCAGCAGGATGGAGACAGCCAGCGCCAGCACGATCATGAGCACCACGGGGTAAGGAATGCCGACGAACACCACATCGGGGAAGCCGTCCGCACCGATATTGACGATGCGGAACAAAGCTCCGTTGCCCAGCTCCGCGAAGCTGTCGCCCAGGCCGCTGATGGCGCGGGCATCGGTCAGCTGCAAGGCCACGCCGCGTGCCACCAGCATCATTCCCAAGGTGGCAATAAAGGGCGGCAGTTTGAGCACCGTCACGCACAGGCCGTTGATCAGCCCGCACAGGCCCCCGACCAGCAGGCCGGCAAACATGCCCACAGGCACGGGCGCGCCCGCCTTGACCAGCATGGCCGCCACGACGCCGGACAGTGCCAGGATGGCGCCTACCGAGAGGTCGATACCGCCGGTGATGATCACGCAGGTCGCCGCGATGCCGAGGTAGGCAATGGACGTCACCTGGAGCGCCACGGTCATGCCATTGCCCACGCTGAAGAAGGCGTTGCTGGTGAACGAGAAGATGGCGATGAGTCCCAGCAGGCTGGCCAGCGCGGCAAATTTTTGAAACAGGTCTTGTTGTTGTTCGGTCATTGGTGTGGTCCGGGGAAAGGGTCTTGGAGGGCTCAGCTGGCCAGCTGGTCGGCTGGCAGAGGCGGCACACTGCGGCCGGAGGCGTAGTGCATGACCTCCTCCTGGTGGGTCTCGCGGGTGGGGCGGATGGTGACCAGGCGGCCTTCATGGAAGACCGCGACACGGTCCGTCATCCCCATGATTTCGGGCAGCTCGGAGCTGATCATCACGACGCCGATGCCCTGGCCCGCGAGCTGGTCCAGCAACTGGTAGATCGCGTACTTGGCGCCCACATCGATGCCGCGCGTGGGCTCGTCAAAGAACAACACGCGTGATTCACGGAACAGCCATTTGCTGATCACGAGCTTCTGCTGGTTGCCGCCCGAGAGCAGGCGCACGACCTGGTTGCTGCTGGGCGTGYGGATGTCGAGTGCGCCGATGTAGCGGCGTGCGGCATCCTGCTCTTTGGCAAACTGGATCATGCCCGCACGGTTGGACACGGCTTCCATGTTGGCCAGTGTGATGTTCTGTGCCACAGTCATCTTCAATGCCAGCCCGTCGTGCTTGCGGTCCTCCGACAGGTAGGCCAGCCCCTGGCGCACGGCATCCCGCGGCGAGTGAATGGTGAGACGCTGCCCGGCCAGAAACACCTCGCCGGCGTCGATGGGGTCGGCACCAAAAATGGCGCGAGCCACTTCGGTGCGGCCGGCCCCCATGAGCCCCGCAAAGCCCAGGATTTCGCCGCGGCGCAGCTCAAAGTTCACGTCGTGAAACACCCCCTGGCGTGTCAGGCCCTGCACGCGCAACAACACGTCGGTAGTGGGCACGGATGTTCTCTTGGGGAATACATCGTCCAGCGAGCGCCCCACCATCCTGGCCACGATCTCTTCCACACTGGTGTCGGCCAGGTGTTCGGTGGACACGTAGCGTCCGTCACGCAAGACAGTGACCCGGTCCACGATGAGCGCCAGTTCGTCGAGGCGGTGCGAGATGTAGACGATACCCACCCCCGTACGCTTGAGCTCGTGGATGATGGCAAACAGCCTCTCGGTCTCCGACTCCGTGAGGGACGAGGTGGGTTCGTCCATGATGAGCACCTGGGCGTTGAGCGACAGCGCCTTGGCAATTTCCACCATCTGCCGCTGGGCTACCGACAGGGTTTTGACCAGAGCGTCCGTGGCAATGTCCAGCCCCAACCGGTCCAGGCATTGCCGTGCCTGGCGGCGCAGCGCCGCCCGGTCAATCAGCCAGCCTTTGCGCGGCTCGCGGGCCAGGTAAATGTTTTCGGCCACCGTGAGGTGCGGAGCCAGGTTCAGTTCCTGGTGAATGATGGCAATGCCGGCAGCCTCGGATTCGGCGGTGGATTGGAACTGACAGACCTCGCCGTGGTAGTGCAGGGTTCCCGCATCGGGCTGGTACTGGCCGCTGATCACCTTCATCAACGTCGATTTGCCGGCGCCGTTTTCGCCGCACACCGCGTGTACCTCGCCGCTTCGCACCTCAAAACTCACACCGTCCAGTGCCAGCACCCCCGGGAAGCGTTTGGTGATCCCTTCCAGGCGCAACAGTACGCCCGCCCCGGCGGGGCTGGGCGCGTCGGGGCGGACGGGATCGGACACGGATGACAGCAATGCGAACTCCTCTTGGCGGGTCAGGGGGCCGGGAGGGATGAATTTGCTGTCTTGCAAATTGGTAAGGCCACCTGACACAATCTGGCGTATTTGGCCTTACCAAGAAATGCATGTGTATTGGTGTTTACCCACGTCCTGGGCTCAAAACCGGCGTGAAAAGACGAAAAAAATGCCTGCGCAATTGCACAGGCCTGACCACAGGTAAAGACTACGGCGCGGAGCTTAGCTCATGACCATTCGCGGCGGTTGTTCTCGAGCCAGCGCTGTTCGGAGGCTTGCAGGTGCGTGCGCATGGCGCCCTGTGCGGCCAGTACGTCCCGGTTTTCCAGAGCGCGCAAGATGGCTTCGTGCTCCTGCAGTGCAATGGCCCAGCTTTGGCCGGATTCGGAATGCGCGCTCAGGCGCGCGGCAATCGGGCTGTGGCGCTCGTCAAACAGCTCGCCCACCAGCCGCTCCAGCACGGAGTTGCCTGTCATGGCTGCGATCGTTTGATGAAACTGCCGGTCAAAGGCCAGGGGCGAGCGGTTTTGCGCCATGGCGGACAGCATGTTGTCCAGGATCTGGCGCAGCGCTAACAGCGCTTCGGGCGTGGCTCTGGCGCAGGCCTGCAGCACAATGGTGCCCTCGATGGCGGCGCGCGCCTGCATCAGCTCGATCGGGCTTTCGCCCATGGTGGCCAGCGTCTGCGGCYTGCGCTGGGCCGCGCTGCAGACATACACGCCGGCGCCCATGCGCACTTCCACGCTGCCCTCGATTTCCAGCGCGATCAGCGCCTCGCGCACCGAGGGGCGTGAGACGCCCAGCTGCTGGGCCAGATCGCGCTCCGGCGGCAGCCGCGCGCCCGCGGTGTAGTTGCCCTTGTCAATGAAGGCGCGGATCTGCTCGGCTATTTGTTGGTAAAGCCGACGGTTGTCGACCTGTTTAAGTTGGTCCAGCATGAGTCCTCCGCATGAAGTGCAGTTTATGCGACGGCGGGTTTGGCTATTGGCTTATGGCTCGAAATGGTAAGGCCAATTTAATACTTGTTGCATCGACCTTACCAGTTTGGGGGTCTGCCGTCGCCACGCAGGCAGGGCGAAAGCCGGGACGATAATCCAGGCCAGCCTTTTCGATTACCCCTAGCCATGAAAGCATGACCTCCATGAAGACATTGACCGCCGCGCTGATTGCCCTGGCCTCTCTTGCCCTGTCCACCACCGCCCTTGCGGCCGCCCCGGCCGAGACCCTGCCCAGCGGCGTGAAGATCGTGCACAGCACCGACGGTACCGGCCCGCAGCCCCTGGCGACCGACACCGTCAAGGTGCACTACCGCGGCACGCTGGCTGACGGCAAAGAATTCGACAGCTCCTACAAGCGCGGCGCGCCCGCCACCTTTCCGCTGAACCGCGTCGTGCCTTGCTGGACCGAAGGCGTGCAGAAGATCAAGGTCGGCGGCAAGGCCACACTGACCTGCCCGCCCGCCACGGCCTATGGCGACCGCGGCGTCGGCGGCGTGGTGCCGCCCAATGCCACGCTGACTTTCGACATCGAACTGCTCGCGATCGAGAAGTAAAAGCTAGAGAGCCGCTTCGAGCGCCGTGAGGAGGGCTTTGTCAAAGGCCTCCGCGCGCTCGAACTGCAGCCAGTGGCCGGCACCTTCGACCAGGGCCAGGCCCCTGAAATCCGCGGCTTGCGCCAGGGCCGCCCGCAGCGCATCAAGCTTGCCGCGGTACAGCGCGTCTTCCTCCCCGTAGATCGCCCACACCGGGCAACGCAGCCGCGCCAGTGACTGCGCCAGCGCACCGGTGCGTGCCAGGTTGCGGCCCTTCATGCGGTCGCGCAGCACGTTGGCGATGTGCAGGCGCAGGGCCAGTTCGTCGATCGCGTCCTCGCGGTACAGCATCAGCGCCGCAAGGTTGTGGCGATGGATCTCATCGCGCTGGGCCGCATCGGTGAGATGCCGCCAGGCGCGCAGGCGTACGGCTTTTTCGGGGGCCACACCCAGGCCGGGCGCGCCCACCAGCACCACACGCGCCGCCCGGGCGGGAAAGCGCTCCGCCAGGAAGCCGGCGACCATACCGCCAAAAGAAAAGCCCACGAGGTCGCAGGCCGCCTCGCCCGCCAGCAGGGCCAGCCCCTGCTCGACCGGCTCGGGCAGCACATCGGCATCGGTGCCCCGCAAGGGCGCGGCCGAATCGCCGAAACCGGGAAGGTCGGGCACCAGCACCCAGCGGCCCGACGCGGCCAGCGCGGGGATGTTGCGCAGCCAGTGCATCCAGCTGCCGCTGCCGCCGTGCAGCAGCACCAGCGGCGCGAGGCCCGGCCGGCGCGTGGCCTGGCCCCAGTTGTGCCAGACCATGGCGCCCTCGCCGCAAGGCGTTTCAACGCGGCTGGCCGTGCGCAGCATCGCGAGCGCCTCGGCAGGCAACTCAATGTTCGGTGAATCTGTCATGGGGGATAGAACCTATTTACGGTCTAAACGGGGCCGCGTTGGGGTGCAATCGGGATGAGTGGGCCGACCGGGACCGCCGCATGGGCTCATGCCCATGCAAGGGCCTGGGTGGCTCAATCGCCCGATTTCACCCCAACCCGAAGGGCAAGCCCCTTCTCGGGCGGTCTGCGGCGTTGCGATGCTAACCCATAGCTGTGCTATGGGCGTCGCACCGCGCCTTGCATCCCATCCCGAGAAGGGGCTTGCGCGGCCTCGTTTAGACCGTAAACAGGTTCTTATACCCTGCCCTCCGCGCGGCCATCGTGAAGCTCCTAAACTGGCCCGGCGCGCTTTCTTCATGAGGCGCTCCCCTCTCATCACATGCCCATGATCCCCTTCTCAGTCCTTGATTTGTCCCCCATCGTCACGGGCGCCACCGCCGCCGACGCCTTTCGCAACACCCTGGCCCTGGCCCGGCATGCCGAACAGTTGGGCTTCAAGCGCTTCTGGCTGGCCGAGCACCACAACAACCCCGGCATCGCGAGCGCCGCCACCGCGGTCGTCATCGGCCATGTGGCAGGAGGCACGAACACGATCCGCGTGGGATCCGGCGGCGTGATGCTGCCCAACCACTCGCCGCTGGTGATCGCCGAGCAGTTCGGCACGCTGGCCTCGCTCTACCCCGGCCGCATAGACCTGGGCCTGGGCCGCGCACCCGGCACCGACCAGCTGACCGCCCGCGCGCTGCGGCGCGACCACCAGAACAATGCCGACACCTTCCCGCAGGACGTGCAGGAGCTGCGCTATTACTTTGAAGACATAGCACCCGGCCAGAGAATCCGCGCCGTGCCCGGCGCGGGTCTGAAGGTACCGTTGTGGATTTTGGGCTCCAGCCTCTTCGGCGCCCAACTGGCCGCCGCACTGGGCCTGCCCTTTGCCTTCGCCTCGCATTTCGCGCCCGACATGCTGATGCAGGCCCTGGAGCTTTATCGCGACCGCTTCGAACCCTCGGCGCAGCTGGACAAACCGTATGCCATGGTGGCAGCCAACGTGGTGGCCGCCGACACCGACGAAGCGGCGCGCTACCAGCTCACCTCCGTCCAGCAAGCCATGACCAACCTGCTGCGCGGGACTCCCGGACCCATGCCGCCGCCGATTGACGACATCGAGTCGTACTGGTCACCCGCCGAGAAGGCCGGCGCGCAACGCATGCTGCGTTATGCGGTGGCGGGGGCGCCCGCGACTGTTCGGGAAGGATTGCGGTCTTTTATCGCCGAGACTCGGGCGGACGAGTTGATGGTGACTACGCATATTTTTGATCCGGCTATTGCGCGTAGGTCGTTGGAGATTACTGCGGGGGTCCGGGATAGTTTGTAGTTGCTCCGGCGGTGTGCGCTCTTCTGAGTTCTGCTGGCCGGGGGTTGCCCGGCAGCAAGTAACTTTCTTTTGCTTCGCCAAAAGAAAGTCACGGCGGATTCAAGGACCAAGTGCAACACTTCCAATCCAAGAGGAGTTGCATGACAAGAACATATCGACAATTGAGTGCCGAAGAGCGAGGCACGGTAATGGGCATG
>NZ_JBFUBY010000154.1:0-12272 GCF_056405515.1 Polaromonas sp. P1_G2 | reverse complement strand
GCTACTTCCAGGACCACGCGCAGCCCCAGGCCTGGGCCGCCGTGCAACACGTGGCCAAGACGCTGGGCGCTCGGGACACGGTGGAGCTTCCTTGGGTCGAGGCCGGGCGGGCCGCCGCCTTCCTGATCACCAACGCCGAGGGCGGCGCCCTGCATCTGGACGACCTGCGGCGCCGCGCCGGCGACTTCGAGCCCCTGTCGCGCGACCGCTTCCTGGCCGGCGCCCTGCTGCCGGCCGCCTGGATAGACCGCGCCCAACGCGTGCGCCGCCTTTATGCGCAAGCCGTGGCCGGCCTGTTCGAACACTTTGACGTGCTGCTGGCCGCCGCCACCCCCTGCGCCGCCACGCCCATAGGTGCGCAATGGCTGGAGCTCAACGGCAAGCGCCTGCCGCTGCGTCCCAGCATGGGCCTGCTGACCCAGCCTTTCTCCTGCATAGGACTGCCGGTCTGCGCGGTGCCGGTATGGCCTGAAGAGGGCCTGCCCACAGGCGTGCAGCTGATCACCGCTCCCTGGCGCGAAGACCGCGCGCTGCGCGCGGCGGCAGTGTTGGAGGCCGCCGGCATCGCCCGCGCGCCGCTGGCTTCGCTGACAATCGGGGAATCATGATCGACACCATCAACCTGCCCGACGTTCATGTCGAAGTGGCGGCCGTGTTCGCCCGTTACGAAGACGCGCTGGTCAGCAATAACGTGAAAGTGCTTGACGAGCTGTTCTGGAACAGCGAACACACGCTGCGATACGGCGCCACCGAGAACCTCTACGGCTACGACGCCATACGCGCGTTCCGCGCCGGCCGGCCCTCGCAGGGCCTGGCGCGCACCTTGTCAAACACAGTGATCACCACCTACGGCCGCGACTTCGCCACGGCGAACACCGAGTTCGCGCGCGCCGGCAGCGACAAGACCGGCCGCCAGAGCCAGACCTGGCTGCGCACGCCGGATGGCTGGCGCGTGGTGGCCGCCCACGTGAGCCTGCTGGCATGAGCCGCGCACCGTCATCACCTGTTGCCGGCGCGGCCTTTCATTCGCGCGCCGACGAGGCCTATGCCGAACTCAAGCGCGACATCGCCGCCTTCAAGCTGGTGCCGGGTGACCGTTTCACCGAAACCGAGGTCAGCGAGCGCCTGGGCGTCTCGCGCACGCCGGTGCGCCAGGCGCTGTTTCGCCTGCAGCAGGAAGGTTTTGTCGAGGTGCTGTTCCGCAGCGGCTGGCGCGTCCTGCCCTTTGACTTCGACAAGTTCGAGCAACTCTACGACCTGCGCATGGTGCTGGAAACCACGGCCGTACAGCGCCTGTGCGCCGGCAGCCAGGCAGTGGACACGGCGCTGCTGGATGAACTGGCCGCCATCTGGCTGGTGCCGGTGGCCCAGCGCAGCACCGACCACGTGCAGGTGGCCCAGTGGGATGAAGCCTTTCATTGCGCGCTGGTGGCGGCTGCCGGCAATGCCGAGATGGCCCGGGTGCACCGCGACGTGACAGACCGCATCCGCATCATCCGCCGGCTCGACTTCATCAAGCAGCCGCGTGTCGACGCGACCTATGAGGAGCACGCCAAGATCCTCAAGGCGGTCCAGGCCAAGCGCGGCGACCAGGCGGCCATGCTGCTGCGCGCCCATATCGAGACCAGCCAGGCCGAGGTGCGCAAGATCACGCTGCACCAGGTTCACCTGGCGCGCCAGGCCGGGTCCGGAACGCCTCCTTGAAAGCCGGGTAGGCTTGCCTATCGCGCCCAGCGCAGCACCAGCGGGTCCAGCCGCCTGGCGGTCGCCAGCAAGCCTTCGCGTGTGTCCGGGTGCAGGGCCGGGAAAGGATGGCGAGGCGCCTCGCAGGCGATCACGCCCCCTTCCTTCATCAAGGCCTTGGCGGCCAGCAGCCCCGCCTGGCGGTTTTCGTAATTGATCAAGGGCAGCCACTGCTGGTAAAGCGCGTAGGCCTTGTCGTGGTCACCCGCGCGGTGTGCCTCGATGATGGGGCGGATGCCGTCGGGGTAGCCGCCGCCGGTCATGGAACCGGTCGCGCCGGCATCAAGGTCGGGCAGCAGCGTGATGGCCTCCTCGCCGTCCCACGGCCCTTCCACCGCATCGCCTCCCAGGCGGATCAGCTCGCGCAGTTTGGAGGCCGCGCCGGCCGTCTCGATCTTGAAATAGGCGATGTGCTCGATCTCGCGGGCCATGCGCGCGAGGAAGCAGGCCGACAGCACCGTGCCGCTGGCGGGGGCGTCCTGGATCATGATGGGAATGTTGACCGCATCCGACAGGCGCGCATAAAACTCGTAAATCTGCGGCTCGCTCACGCGAAAAGTGGCGCCGTGGTACGGCGGCATGACCATCAGCATGGCGGCGCCCATGTCCTGCGCGCGGCGGCTGCGTTCAGCGCAAATCTTCGTGCCGTAATGGGTGGTGGTCACGATCACGGGCACACGCCCGGCCACGTGTTCGAGAATGCTGCGGGTCAAGGTTTCGCGCTCTTCATCCGACAGCACAAACTGCTCGGAGAAGTTGGCCAGGATGCAGATGCCGTCGGAGCCGGCATCGATCATGAAGTCGATGCAGCGCTTCTGGCTTTCGAGGTCCAGCTCGCCGGACTCGGTGAAGGTAGTGGGGGCGACAGGGAAGATGCCGCGGTAGCGCGGCCGGCGGGAGGTGTTCATGGTAGGGGCGGGTTGGGTGATTCAGTGTGCGTGTCAATGGGAATGGCGAGGAACCTCGGAGCCGCGGCAACCGACCAGGAAATCGAAATCGCAGCCCTCGTCGGCTTGCAGCACGTGGTCCACATACAGGCGCTGGTAGCCGCCCCGCATGCCTTCGGGGGCTTTGCCGTCCAGGGCGGCGAGGCGTTCAGCCAGTTCCGCATCGCTGATGTCCAGGTGCAGCCGGCCGCCTTCACAGTCCAGTTCTATCCAGTCTCCGTCGCGCACGGCAGCCAGCGGCCCGCCGGCCGCGGCTTCGGGCGCCACGTGCAGCACCACGGTGCCGTAGGCGGTGCCGCTCATGCGGGCGTCCGAAATGCGCACCATGTCCTTGACGCCCTGGCGCAGCAATTTGGGCGGCAGGCCCATGTTGCCGACCTCGGCCATGCCGGGGTAGCCCTTGGGGCCGCAATTTTTCATGACCATGACGCAGCTCGCGTCGATGTCGAGGTTCTCGTCGACGATGCGCTCCTTATAGTGCTCCAGGTTTTCAAACACGACCGCACGGCCGCGGTGCTTGAGCAGTTCGGGCGAGGCCGCGGAAGGCTTGAGCACCGCGCCGCGCGGCGCCAGGTTGCCGCGCAGGATGCAGATGCCGCCGTCGGCGATCAGCGGGTTGTCGAGCGGGCGTATCACCTCGTCGTTGTACTGCGGGGCTTCGCGCACGTTGTCCCATATCGACCGGCCGTTGACGGTGAGCGCATTTGGATGCGGCAGCAGGCTGTTCTCACCCAGGCGGCGCAACACGGCGGGCAGGCCGCCCGCGTAGTAGAACTCCTCCATCAGGAAGCGGCCGGAAGGCTGCAGGTCGACCAGGGTGGGGGTGCCGCGTCCGATACGCGTCCAGTCCTCCAGGTCCAGCTGAACACCGATGCGGCCGGCAATCGCCTTGAGGTGGATCACCGCGTTGGTGGAGCCACCAATGGCGGCGTTGACGCGGATCGCGTTTTCAAAGGCTTCGCGCGTGAGGATCTTCGACAGCGTGAGGCCCTCGCGCGCCATCTCGACGGCCCGCGCGCCCGACATCTGCGCCAGCACATAACGGCGCGCATCCACCGCGGGGATCGCCGCGTTGTGCGGCAAGGAAGTGCCCAGCGCTTCGGCCATGCAGGCCATGGTGGAGGCCGTTCCCATGGTGTTGCAGGTGCCGGCTGAGCGCGACATGCCGCCCTCGGCCGCCAGGAACTGGTGCAACTGGATTTCGCCGGCCTTCAGTGACTCATGCAATTGCCACACGGCCGTGCCCGAGCCGATATTCTTTCCCTCAAGCTTGCCATTGAGCATGGGCCCGCCGGTGACCACGATGGCCGGGATGTCGCAGCTTGCCGCGCCCATCAGCAAGGCGGGGGTGGTCTTGTCGCAGCCCGTGAGCAGCACCACGGCATCAATGGGGTTGCCGCGAATCGCTTCTTCCACATCCATGCTGGCGAGGTTGCGCGTGAGCATGGCGGTGGGCCGCAGGTTGGACTCACCGTTGGAGAACACCGGAAACTCAACCGGAAAACCACCGGCCTCGGAGATGCCGCGCTTCACATGCTCGGCGATTTTCCGGAAGTGGGCATTGCAGGGCGTGAGTTCCGACCAGGTGTTGCAGATGCCGATGATGGGCCGGCCGTCGAATTCATGGTCGGGAATGCCCTGGTTCTTCATCCAGCTGCGGTACATAAAACCGTTTTTGTCGGCCGAGCCGAACCATGCGGTGGAGCGTAGTTTTCGTTTGGAGTCTGTCATGGGGAGTGTCTGGTCAATGAGGTTTCAGGAAGATTTGGGGCCGCGGTTTGCCAGCAGCCTTTGCAGCAGGCAAAAAACAAACAGCAGCACACCGACGACAATGCGTGTCCACCAGGAACTGAGGGTGCCGTCAAAAGAGATCAGGGTCTGGATGATCCCGAGCATCAGCACCC
Source organism: Polaromonas sp. P1_G2 (assembly GCF_056405515.1). Lineage (NCBI taxonomy): Bacteria > Pseudomonadati > Pseudomonadota > Betaproteobacteria > Burkholderiales > Comamonadaceae > Polaromonas > Polaromonas sp. P1_G2. The sequence continues at coordinate 7,678 of NZ_JBFUBY010000154.1, read as the reverse complement.
CGAACAGGGTGCCGGCCACATATCCCACGCCGCCGCTGAGCAGCGTGCCGCCGATCACCACGGCGGCAATGGCGTCAAGCTCCATGCCGGTGGCGTGCAGGCCGTAGCCCGAGAGCATGTAGAAGGTGAAGACCACGCCGGCCAGCGCCGAGCAAAAACCCGAAAGCGTGTACACCCCCACCAGCGTGCGGCGCACCGGCAGGCCCATCAGCAAGGCCGACTGCTCGTTGCCGCCGACGGCATACACGGCGCGGCCGAAAGGCGTGCAGTGCGCGATGAACACCGCGGCGAACAGCACCGCCATGGCGATGACGGCGCTGACCGAAAGCGAGGCGTCCGCCCACAAGGGAATACGCAGCTGCGAGACTTCCGAATAAAACTCGTTGGTGATGCTGATGGAGTCCACGCTGATCAGGTAACACAGGCCGCGCGCGAGAAACATCCCGGCCAGCGTGACGATGAAGGGCTGCAGGCGAAAGCGCTCGATCAGAAACCCCATGAAGGCACCGAAAGCCGTTCCCATGAACAGCACCAGCGGAATCACCGCGGCCGGGCTCCAGCCGTGGTGCTCCACCAGCGCGGCCGACACCATGGTGGTCAGCGCAATCACGGAACCGACGGACAGGTCGATGCCGCCCGAGAGAATGACAAAGGTCATGCCCACGGCGATGATGACCAGGAAGGCGTTATCAATCAGCAGGTTGAGAAAGACCTGCGCCGAGAAAAAACCGCTATAAAGCACCGAGCCCAGGGTCGCCATGGCGATGAAGAGCGAGACGGTGGCCGCCAGCGGCAGGTATTTCGGATTGAAACGGGACACCGGCGCCGGCGCTGCCGGTGGCACGGGCGCGGCGGCCCCAACGGAATTGGCCAGCACCCGGCTCATGGCCGCATCCCCCGCGCGGCCGGCCGCCGCATCCAGATGCCGACCTCGGTCCGGAATTCAGGCGACTGCAACAACATCACGGCAAACACCACCACGGCCTTGACCACCAGGTTGATCTCGGGCGGCACGCCCAGCGAATAGATGGCGTAAGTCAGGGCCTGGATGATCAAGGCGCCGATCACGCTTCCGACCAGGCTGAAACGGCCGCCGGTGAGCGCCGTGCCGCCCAGCGTGACCGCCAGGATCGCGTCGAGTTCCAGCAGCTGGCCGGCGTTGTTGCCGTCGGCGCTTTTGACGTTGGAGCTGATCAGCAAGCCCGCGATGCCCGCGCACACACCGCAGAAGGCGTAGGCCGCAACCACCAGCCGCCGCGCCTGCACACCGGCGACGCGCGCCGCGGTCGGGTTGATGCCCACGGCCTGGATGAACAGGCCCAGAGCCGTACGCGTCACTGCCAGGTAAAGCAGGGCAAACACCACCGCCACGATAAACAGCGAGAAAGGCAGGCCCAGCAGGTAACCGCTGCCCAGGAAGAAAAATGGCGCGTAGTAGATGGTGATGATCTGCCCGCCGGTGATGAGCTGTGCGATGCCGCGGCCGGCTACCATGAGGATCAGCGTGGCAATGATGGGCTGCATGCCCACCCTGGCAACCAGCAGCCCGTTCCACAGCCCGCACAGCAGCGCGATGCCCAGCGCCGCGAGGATCGCCAGCGGCATGGGGAAGCGGCTCACGCTTCCCGCCACCGATCCGCCAATCATCCAGGCGGCTACCGCCGCCGCGATGGCGACCACGGCGCCCACGGAGATGTCGATGCCGCGGGTGGCGATCACCAGGGTCATGCCCAGCGACACCAGCACCAGCGGCGCGGCACGGTTGAGGATGTCGATCAGGCTGCCGTACAGATGGCCGTCACGCCACTCGATGTGCAGGAAACTGGCGTTAAACACCGTGTTCACGGCGAGCAGCAGGAACAGCGTGATGAGCGGCCAGGCCAGGCGGTGCCGAAGCAGCGCTGTCAGGGGGGAGTGGGAAGCGTCAGACATGTTCAGCCGCAATCAGCTCATAGACGGTGTCTTCGCTGCTGCCGGCGGGCAACTCACCCACCTTGCGGCGGTCCCGCAGCACCACGATGCGGTGCGCCACGCGCACCACCTCGCTCATTTCGGAAGAGATGAAAATCACGGCCATGCCGGCCTGGGCCAGGCGCAGGATCTGCTCCATGATTTCCTGCTTCGCGGCCACGTCGACGCCGCGCGTGGGTTCGTCCAGGATCAGCAGGCGCGGCTCGGTCGCGAGCCAGCGCGCGATCATGGCCTTTTGCTGGTTGCCGCCCGACAGCAGGCCGATGGGGGTGTCCACACTCGCGGTCTTGATGCCCATCGCCTGGACAAAGCGTTCGGCCAGTATGGTCTGGTCGGCACGCGACAAAAAACGGCGCATGCCCATGCGGGCCTGCAGCGCCAGCACGATGTTTTCCCGCACCGAGAGCTCGGCCACGATGCCATCGGTCTTGCGCTCCTCGGGACACAGGGCGAGGCCCTGCCGGATCGCGTCGACGGGGTTGGAAAAAGTGACCGGCCGGCCGTCGATGCTGAGCACGCCGCGGTCCGGTTTCTCCAGGCCGAACAGCAGGCGCGCCAGTTCCGTGCGGCCCGCGCCCAGCAGTCCGGCCAGGCCCACGACTTCGCCGGCGCGCACGCGCAGGTCCACGGCCTGCAACTGGCCGGCCTGGCCCAGGCCTTCGGCTTGCAGAAGCGCCGGCGCGGCATCATCAAATTCCGGGGACACRGCGGCGGCGGTGGATTGCGCGGCCAGTTCCCGGCCCAGCATGGCCGCGATCAGTGCCTGCGGCCCCAGTTCACTGGCACGCCACTCGCCGACCCAACTGCCGTTGCGCAGCACGGTGATGCGATCCGACACCGCATACACCTGGTTCAGGAAGTGGGTGACAAAAACAATGGCCAGCCCCTCGCCGCGCAGGCGTCGCAGCACTTCAAAGAGTTTTTGCACCTCGTCGTCGTCGAGGCTGGAGGTCGGCTCGTCGAGGATCAGCACTTTGGATTCAATGCCGATGGCGCGCGCGATGGCCACCAGTTGCTGCACGGCGACGGGGTAGCTGGACAAGAGGCGCGAGACGTCGATGTCCAGGCCCATGCGCGCGACCAGTTCACGCGCGCGGCGGTTCACGGTGGTCCAGTCGATGCGAAATCCCTGCGCAAGGCCATACCGCGGATAGCGGCCCGCGAAGATGTTTTCCGCCACCGAGAGGTTGGGGCAGAGGTTGACTTCCTGGTAGACCGTGCTGATGCCCAGCCGCTGCGCGGCCAGAGGAGAGTCCGGCCATACCGGTTTTCCATCCAGCTGCATCCGGCCGCCGCTGGCTTCCAGCACGCCGGTCAACACCTTGATGAGCGTGGACTTGCCGGCGCCGTTTTGCCCCATCAGGGCATGGATCTCCCCGGGATACAGGCGCAAGCGCACATCCTGCAAGGCCGGAATACCCGCGAACTGTTTATGGATGCCCGCAAGCTCCAGCACGGGGGCGGCGTCGGCCACGGTCATGGAGCGGCCTTCGCGCCACGCGCCGCGGTATTCGCCCTCAGAACGGCCGGGTGGTTCATGCCTTGTTCTTGTTGTAGACGTCGACAAACACGGCGGCCAGCAACACCACGCCCTTGATGACCTGCTGGTAGTCGATGCCTATGCCCAGGATGGACATGCCGTTGTTCATCACGCCCATCACAAACGCGCCGATCACCGCGCCCATGACCTTGCCCACACCGCCCGAGGCCGAGGCCCCGCCGATGAAACAGGCGGCGATGACGTCGAGCTCAAAGCCCAGGCCGGCCTTGGGCGTCGCGGTATTCAGGCGCGCGGCGAACACCAGGCCCGCCAGCGCCGCCAGCACGCCCATGTTCACGAAGGTGTAGAAGGCCAGGCGCTCGGTCTTGATGCCCGAAAGCTTGGCGGCCTTTTCGTTGCCGCCCAGCGCATAGACGCGCCGCCCGATGGTGGTGCGGCCCGTGATGAAGTGGAACAGGAAAATCAGCGCGGCCATCACGATCAGCACATTCGGCAGCCCCCTGTAGGACGCCAGCAGGTAACTGAAATAGATCAGGAGCGCCGAGAACATCGCCGTTTTGACGAAGAAAATGGCGGCGGGCTCGGCCTGGATGCCGTGCTTGAGCTGCTTGGCCCGCGCGCGTATGCCGGCCACGGCGAGCACGGCGGCCAGCGCCACGCCCAGCAGCAACGAGGTCATGCGCAGGCCGTCGGTGCTCAGCAGGTCGGGCATGAAACCCGAGCTGAGCATCTGGAATGAATCGGGGAAGGGGCCAACCGACTGGCCTTGCAGCAGCGCCAGCGCCAGCCCCTTGAACACCAGCATGCCGGCCAGCGTGACGATAAAAGAAGGGATGCGGAAGAAGGCGACAAACCAACCCTGAACCCCGCCTATCAACGCGCCGCAGAGCAGGCACACCAGCGAGGCCGGCACGAAATGCCAGCCGTACTCCACCATCAGCACGGCCGCCAGCGCGCCTATGAAGCCGCACACCGAGCCTACCGACAGGTCGATATGGCCSGMSACGATSAYCAKCAGCATGCCCAGCGCCATGATGAYGATGWASSWGTTCTGCAGSACCAGGTTGGTGAGGTTGAGGGGCTGCATGAGCGTCCCCTCGGTCATGTACTGGAAGAAGACCATGATGGCCACCAGCGTGATCAGCATGCCGTATTCGCGGAAGTTGTGCTTCAGGTAGTCGAGAGGCGATTTGTCGCTTGCAGCGGCGGCTTTTGCGGCAATCGAGGTGGTGTTGGAAGACTCGTTGTTCATTTCAGCTTGCTTTCATGATCGCGCGCATGATCTTTTCCTGGGAGGCCTGGGCCGTCGGCATCTCGGCGATGAAGCGGCCTTCGTTCATGACATAGATACGGTCTGTCATGCCCAGCAGCTCGGGCATTTCCGAGGAAATCATGATGATGCATTTCCCTTCGGCCGCCAGCTGGGCCATCAGGGTGTAAATCTCGTACTTGGCGCCCACGTCGATGCCGCGCGTGGGCTCGTCGAGGATGAGCACTTCGGGGCTGGTGAACAGCCATTTCCCGAGCACCACTTTTTGCTGGTTCCCACCCGAGAGATTGAGGACTTTCTGGCCGACGCTTGAGCACCGGATGCGGAGTTTTTCGCGGTAGCTTTGCGCGACCTGGTATTCGCGGCCGCTGTCGATGACGGCGGCGCTTGAGACGCCTTTGAGGTTGGCCAGCGAGACGTTGAACGCTCATGGCGAGTTCCGTGCGGCCCGCGCCCATCAGCCCGGCRATGCCGACGATTTCACCGCGCCGCACCTGCAGGTTGACGCCCTTGATGAACTGCCTGTCGGTGTGCAGCGGGTGGTAGACGTTCCAGTCGCGCACTTCGAACACGGTTTCGCCGATGTGCGGCTCGCGCGGCGGGTAGCGGTCGGCCATCTCGCGGCCCACCATGCCACGGATCACGCGGTCTTCGCTGATGGGGTCGGCGGCGCGGCAGTCCAGCGTTTCCACGGTGCTGCCGTCGCGCAGGATGGTGATGGCGTCCGCCACGCGTGAAATTTCGTTGAGCTTGTGCGAAATGAGGATGCAGGTGATGCCCTGGCCCTTGAGCTCCAGCAGCAGGTCCAGCAGCGCCTGGCTGTCGCCTTCGTTGAGGCTGGCCGTGGGTTCGTCGAGGATGAGCAGCTTGACCTGCCGTGACAGGGCCTTGGCGATTTCCACCAGCTGCTGTTTGCCCACGCCGATGTCCGTGATCAGTGTGGCGGGCGACTCCTTGAGGCCGACCTTTTTCAGCAGGGCCTGCGTCTTGCTGTGCGCGGCCATCCAGTCGATCACGCCACGCTGCGCGGTCTCGTTGCCGAGGAAGATGTTCTCGGCAATGGACAGCAGCGGCACCAGCGCCAGCTCCTGGTGGATGATGATGACGCCCAGCTGTTCGCTGTCGTGGATACCGAGGAAACGGCGTTCCTGTCCTTCGTAAACAATGTCGCCGCTGTAAGAGCCGTGCGGGTAGACACCGGAAAGCACCTTCATCAAGGTCGACTTGCCGGCGCCGTTTTCRCCGACRATGGCGTGGATCTCCCCGGCGCGCACGCGCAGGTTGACCTTGTTCAGCGCGACCACCCCGGGAAAGGTCTTGCGGATGTCGCGCATCTCGAGAATCGTTTCCAATGCCTGTCCTTTTGGTACAAAAATCGCTCCGAAGGTGATTGGCACCCATGGGCGTAAACAGTCCCGTGCCCCCAGGGCACGAGACCGTCGTGCTTTCAAGCTTCAAGCAGGGTTACTTGATTTGCGACTCTTTGTAGTAACCGCTGCCAATCAGAACCTGGTTCCAGTTGGAGGCATCCACAGCCACCGGCTTGAGCAGGTAGGAGGGCACCACCTTCACGCCGTTGTTATAGGTTTTGGTGTCGTTGATCTCGGGTTGTTTGCCGGACAGCGTGGCGTCCACCATGTTGGCCGTGACCTTGGCCAGCTCGCGCGTGTCCTTGAAGACGGTCGAGTACTGCTCGCCTTTCAGGATGGACTTCACCGAAGGAATTTCGGCGTCCTGCCCGCTGACCACCGGGCAAGGCTGCTGCGCTGAGCAGTAGCCGACGCCTTTGAGCGAGGACAGGATGCCGATGGACAGGCCGTCATAAGGCGACAGGACCGCGTGGACTTTTTCCTTGCCGTAGTAAGCCGACAGCAGGTTGTCCATGCGTGCCTGCGCGACCGCGCCGTCCCAGCGCAGCGTGCCGACCTTGTTCATGCCCATTTGCTTGCTGCGCACCACCAGCTTGCCGCTGTCGATGTAGGGCTTGAGCACGCTCATGGCGCCGTCGTAGAAGAAGAAGGCGTTGTTGTCGTCGGGTGAACCGCCGAAGAGTTCAATGTTGAAAGGACCCTTGCCTTGCTTCAGGCCCAGCTTGTCGACGATGGAAGTGGCTTGCAGCACGCCGACCTGGAAGTTGTCGAAGGTGGCGTAGTAATCCACGTTCTTCGAGCCCTTGATCAGKCGGTCATAGGCGATGACCTTGACACCCTTGTCGGCCGCGTTTTGCAGGGCCTTGGACAAGGTGGTGCCGTCGATGGAGGCGATCACCAGGACCTTCGCGCCCTTGGTGATCATGTTCTCGATCTGGGCAAGCTGGTTCGGGATGTCGTCGTCGGCGTATTGCAGGTCGGTCTTGTAGCCGCGCTCCTTGAGCACCTTGACCATGTTGTCGCCGTCGGCGATCCAGCGGGCCGAGGATTTGGTCGGCATCGAGATGCCGATGCTGCCCTTGTCCTGCGCGTAGGCAAGCGGCGCAATACCCATGGCGCCTAGAACCAGGCCGGCCAGCAATGTCTTCAGAAAAGTACGCTTCATGAAATTGTCTCCTAGAGTGTTATGAATGAATTTTTCAGTATCGGTGCGCTATTGCAGCGCACAAATCAGTATTTACGCTTGGGGAACTCTTTGGCTGCCACTTCCATCGGGAAAATCCCCTCTTCGGTAACGATACGTTTCTGCACCGGCTTGCCGGCCTTGATGTCCTTGACCGCGGCCATCAGTTGCGGACCCAGCAAGGGGCTGCATTCCACCGACACATTGAGCTTGCCGGCCATCATGGCCTCAAAAGCGCCCTTGACGGCGTCGATCGAGATGATGGTGATGTCCTTTGCCGGCTTCATGCCCGCCTCTTCAATCGCCTGGATCGCGCCTATGGCCATGTCGTCGTTGTGCGCGAAGAGCACATTGATCTTCTTGCCCTCGGCCTTGAGGAAGGC
>NZ_JBFUBY010000153.1:0-10095 GCF_056405515.1 Polaromonas sp. P1_G2 | reverse complement strand
GTCGAACACCTCGATCGGCAGGCCGCCCGGGTTAGCCGCCGTTTTCAGCATCAGGGGCGGCACGGCGCTGACCAGCACGGCTTTTTTGATTTTCGCGGTGCCGTAACGGCCGATGTAACGCGCCACCTCGCCGCCGCCGGTCGAAAAACCCACCAGCGTCACGTCTTTCACGCCCAGCGTGTCGATCACCGCTGCGAGGTCGGCGGCGTAGTGGTCCATGTCGTTGCCGTCCCAGGGCTGGCTGGAGCGCCCGTGGCCGCGCCGGTCATGGGCGATGACGCGGTAGCCTTTCGATGCCAGGAAGATCATCTGCGATTCCCAGCTGTCCGAATTGAGCGGCCAGCCGTGGCTGAAGCTCACCACGGGGCCATTCTTGGGGCCCCAGTCCTTGTAATAAATTTGCACGCCGTCCGGGGTGGTGATGTAGCTGGCGCTGCGTGCGGCGGACGCCGCGGGTTGCGCCGTAGCGGCGTCTGCGGCCATCGCGGGACTGGCGGTGACGGCGGCGGCCAGTGCGGCGGCGGCGGCGAGACGGGTGAGAGCGTTCATGGTGTTCCTTTGAGAGGGTTGCAACAAGTCGGGATCGACAGAACAAACTTTACGCTTCGCAAAATACGATAAGTGCTTAATAATCCTAAAAAATTGATCTGGAGTATTTATGAGCGACCGGCTTGAAGCCCTGCTACGGCATTTCTCGGTGAGCGCGAATGTGTTCCATTCCGGCGCACTTTGCGGCGTCAACGAACTGGGCGAGGAGGAGGGCACCGGCCAGCTTCACCTCGTGCGCAGCGGCGAAGTCGGCATCAGCCATGGCGGCGCCGAGGTGATGCGTGTCAGCGGCCCCTGCCTGCTGCTTTACCCAAGGCCGATGGCGCACCGCTTCATCACGGATAGCCGGCGTGGCGCCGACTTTGTGTGCGCGCACCTGCGCTTTGAGGGCGGCGCGGCCAACCCGATCGCCGCGGCGCTGCCGTCCTTTGTGTGCCTGCCGCTGGCGCAGATCGAGGGCGCCGCCGGCGTCCTGCAACTGCTGTTCGAAGAGGCTTTTGAGCAGCGCTGCGGCCGGCAGGCGCTGCTGGACCGGCTTTTTGATGTGGTGCTGATCCAGGTGCTGCGGCACCTGATGGAAAGCGGCGAAACCCGCTCCGGCATGTTGGCGGGGCTCTCGCACCCGCGCCTGCGCCACGCCCTTGTCGCGATGCACCAGAGTCCCGGGCAAGAGTGGAGCCTGGAGGCGCTCGCCGATCATGCGGGCATGTCGCGCAGTGTGTTCGCCAACCAGTTCCGCGATACGGTCGGCTGCACGCCCGGCGTGTATTTGCAGCGCTGGCGGGTGGGGCTGGCGCAGCAGGCGCTGCGCCGCGACCGGCCGCTCAAGCTGATTGCCGCGGAGGTCGGTTATGGCAGCGAGGCGGCGCTGTCGCGCGCCTTCAAGGCGCAAAGCGGCCAGTCACCGCGCGAGTGGAAGCTGGCCCAGGAGGCCCGGCAGGCCTAGCGCGCCGGTGTCAGCGCTTGCGCGCAGGCATGCGCGGAGGCCCAGGCCCACTGGAAGTTGTAGCCGCCCAGCCAGCCGGTCACATCCACCACTTCACCGATGAAGTACAGCCCCGGCTGCTTCGACTCCAGGGTTTGCGACGACAGGTCGCGCGTGTCAACACCGCCGACGGTCACCTCGGCCTTGCGGTAACCCTCGGAGCCATTCGGCGTCAGTTGCCAGTCTGCCAGGCGCGCGGCCAGGCCTAGCAGCGCTTTATCGGTCGCCTCGCTGATGGGTTTTTGCAGCGCCGGGTCGGTGCTGGCCCAGGCGTCGGCCAGCCGGCTGGGCACCAGGGTGGCGAGTTCGTTGGCGATGAGTTTTTTGGAGCTGCCTTTGGCGCGCAGCAGCAGGGCCGGCAGGTCCACGCCGGGGGCGAGGTTGATGCTTATCGGCTGGCCTTCGCGCCAGAAGCTGGAAATCTGCAGCACGGCCGGGCCGCTCAGGCCGCGGTGGGTAAAGAGCAGGTCTTCCGAGAAGACCACCGCTTTTTTGCGCTGCTTGGGCGTCGCATCGACGGGGCTGGTCTCAATAAGCACCGGCAGCGCCAGGCCGGCCAGCTGGGCATAGGGCGCCCAGGCTTCGCCGTCAAAGGTCAGCGGCACCAGCGCGGCGCGCGGCTCCACCAGGCGCAGGCCGAACTGTTTCGCGATGCGGTAACCGAAATCGGTGGCCCCGATCTTGGGAATTGACAGGCCGCCGGTGGCGATCACCACCTGCGGCGCCGTGACCAGGCCGCGGTCGCTTTGAAGTTCGTAGTTGCCGCCCGCCTCCTGGGGGCCTTTCAGGCCCTGGATGCCGCAGGGCTGCCAGCGCGTGACATTTCCGGCCTCGCATTCGGCCAACAGCATGTTGATCACATCCTCGGCCGAGCGGTCGCAGAACAGCTGGCCCTTGTGCTTTTCGTGGAAAGGGATGTTGTGGCGCTGCAGCAGGGCGATGAAGTCCTGCGGCGTGTAGCGCGACAGCGCCGAGCGGCAGAAGTGCGGGTTCTCGCTGAGGAACTGCGCGGGTGTGGCGTCACGGTTGGTGAAGTTGCAGCGGCCGCCGCCCGAGATGCGGATTTTTTCGGCGACTTTTTCGCTGTGGTCCACCAGCAGTACCTTGAGGCCGCGCTGGCCCGCCTGGGCCGCGCAGAACAGGCCGGCGGCGCCCGCGCCTATCACGACGGCGTCAAATTGATGGGTCAAATCCACCCCTGAACCATTGCGCCAGGTTCACGGCTTCCAGGTGAACGGAAACTTGAGTTGCTTGAGGAAACCGTTGGGTACATAGTCGCCGAGCACGCCGTAACGTTCGGGCCAAAGCTTGGTGCTTTTGACGGCCGTGCCGAACAGGTAGTCGATGAAGGCGTAGTGCGCCGAGTAGTTGCGGTCCAGCGCCTCCTGGTCCTGGCTGTGGTGCCAGTGGTGGAAGTTGGGCGTGACGATGATGTAGCGCAGCGGGCCCAGGCGCACGCTCACGTTGGCATGGTTGAACACCRCCTGGAAGCCGACGATCACGATGTAGGCGTCTATCACTTCCTTGGAGAAGCCCAGCACGTAGATGGGCGCGAGGATCAGCGTGCGGGTGATCAGCAGTTCCAGGATGTGCTGGCGTGAACCGGCCAGCCAGTCCATGCTCTTGGCGCTGTGGTGCACGGCGTGCAGACGCCACAGCACGGGCACCTCGTGGTAGGCGCGGTGCGTCCAGTACTGCACCAGGTCGGCCACCAGCACGATCAGCAGCACGCCGCCCCAGAAGGGCAGGCCCTGCACCCAGCCGCGGATGCCGTCATTGGCGGCCCAGCCGAAGAATTTGTGCACCATCAGGTTGGTGGCCAGCAGCACGAAGCCCACGATCATGTGGTTGACGATGAAGTGGTGGAGGTCGGTCTGCCACTCGGCGCGAAATACCGGCTGGTCCTTGCGCAGCGCGAACAGCTTTTCAATGAAGATGAAGATCAGCGACGAACCCAGCAAGTCCAGGATGAACCAGTCCAGGCCGATGTAGGGCGTGTTGTCGGCGAAGTCGTTCACCGGCACCTTGTGGCCGCCCAGCAGCGCGGTGGCCACCACCAGCAGGAAGGCGGCGCCGGCCAGCCAGCGCGAGCGGTTGAAGATGATGTTGACCAGCGAGATACCGCCGGCGATCACCAGCGAGGTGAACATCACGATGCGGATGATGTCGACGTTGTAGCTCCTGCGCAGCTCGGGCGTGGTCAGGTATTCGGGGAAATGAAAGGCCAGCACGCCCAGGAAGCACAGCACGCCGAGGCCGAGCGCGATCACGCCGCTCATGATGCCGCGGCCGGGCCGCAGTTCGCCGTGGCTTCCCGTCAAGTCGTTGAGTTTTTCGAGCATCGCGTCTTTCCCTCTGCTGTTGTTTGACTTCGGGAGTGTAGCCGCGAGACGAGAAGCCGTGCAGCGCTTGCCCCGCCTGCACGGCCTCGGGGGCCGGAGCCTATTGCTTCACGATGACCGGATGGATCGTGAACACATTGGGATTTTTAGGCTCCACGGTCACGCGAACCCAGTGGATCAGCGGGCTGCCGAAGGTTTGCAGGCGTGTGAGGTTGGCGAGCAGCTTGGTCGGGCTGTACAGCGGCTTGTCGACCTTGAAGAAATGCGTGTCGCCGTGCACCAGCAAGACCTGGCCGGAGAACTGCTCTGTTTCGGCGATGACGCTGCTGATGAAGTTGCGGTAACCGCTGACGCCTGGCGCCTGGCTCTCGTCCTTGTCTTCGGTTTCCGGCAGGTCAAAGCCCGGGTCGGCCTGGATCACCAGCACCAGGCCGCGCGCCTTGCCGGCCTTGGCCTGGGCGAAAGCCTCCTGCAGCCAGCGCACATTCGCCGCGTCGCGCTCCAGGTATTCGGCATTCGAGGCTTCGCAGTGGGCCGCGGTGCGCGCGCTCTTCTGGGTGCAGTCTTTGTCGTCGAGGATCTTGTTGTTGTTGCTGCCTGGCACGTTCAGTGTCGCGAACACGATGCCCTGGTGCGCAAAGCGCGTGTTCTCCACGAACTTCTCGCCCAGCGGAGCCTGGTGAACCAGTGGCAGGGTGCGCTTGCCCAAGCTGCGCGCGGTGAGGAACATGGTTTTTCGCAGGTAGGCCAGGCGCTCCAGGCCGTCATAGCCGCCGTTGTTCAGGCGGTGGCAGTCCGTCCACTCGTTGTCGCCAGGCACATAGATGACGGGCTTGCTCAGTTCGCCGAACATGGTGAGCGCCGCTGCATAAATGTCATCGCTGCATTTGGAGCTGCCGTCTTTGATGTCGCCGTCGTAGATCGAAAAAGCGATGTCCGACTTGTTGATGCTTTTGAGCAGTGCGGGAATCTTCGGGTCGTCGCCGGCTTTTTGATAGGGCATGTCGCCCCACAGGCCGAATGAAAAACTTTGCGCTTGCGCAGAAGCCATGCTGAGCACCAGCAGCGCGCCGGCCAGAAAACGGTGAGACATGAATGCTCCAGTCGAAAGACCGGAAGCTTAGGCACCGCGCGTGACAGCGGTGTGACGCGGGACTTAGGCCGCGCGGACTGCGTCGGGATGCGCAGCGGCCAGCGCCACACCGCTGATCACGTCGCCCACGACGATGACGGACGGGCTGGCCATGCCGGCATCGCGTATCGCCGTTGCCAACTCGCCCAGGGTGGTGGTGATGTGGCGCTGCGTGGCCAGCGAGGCGCTCTGCACCACGGCAACCGGCGTGGCGGCCGGCAGGCCCGACAGCAGCTCGTCCTGGATGCGCTCCGCACCGCTGACGCCCATGTAAATCACCAGCGTGAGGCGCGCGCTGTGCGCGGTGGCGGCCAGGGCTCTCCAGTCGGTGCCGCTGTCGCCGGGTTTTGCATGGCCGGTGACGAAGACCACGCCATGCGCATGCTGGCGGTGCGTGAGCGGCACGCCCAGCGAGGTGACGGCGGCCAGGCCTGCGGTGATGCCGTTGACGACGTCCACTTCGATGCCGGCCTCGCGCAGGTGCTCGACCTCTTCGCCGCCGCGGCCGAAGATGAAGGGATCGCCGCCTTTGAGCCGCACCACGTCTTCGCCTTCGCGAGCGGCCATCAGCATGAGTTTTTCAATAAAGGCCTGGGGCGTGGACTTGCAGCCGCCGCGTTTGCCCACGTAGACGATGCGCGCGCCGGGCTGCGCGAAGGCCACGATTTCGTCGCTCACGAGGTCGTCCACCAGCAGCACGGTTGCGCGCTGGATGGCTTTCAGGGCCTTGAGCGTCAGCAGTTCCGGGTCGCCGGGCCCGGCGCCGACAAGGGTGACTTTTCCGTGGGTCATGGTGGTTTATTTGATTTGAGGCAACAGCAGCAAGATATGTTCCACCTGCCTGGCAATCGATGGCGGCACCGGCTTGTCGCCGGCCAGCACCGATTGAATATAGGCCGCGGTGGCGGCGGCGTCCACCGTCTTGGGCAGCTCGGGCAGGGAAGCCAGGGTGCCGGCCTGGGTTTCCTGCAGCAGCGAGCGTTTTCCGCTGATGAATGCCTCCATCTGCGGCATGCGGCGGGCATCGGCCACTCCTTCGCCTTCGGTGCCGCGCAGCAGCATCGCGTTGGCACCGGTCAGCTCAAAGGTCCGCGCCATCGATATCGCGTATTCCGGATGGGTGTAACTGCTCACCACCAGGCTTTTGCCCAGGCAGGGGCTCATGATCTTGACCAGGCTGTGCGCCGGGTTGCGCAGGCCCACGGCGCGGCGCACGTCCAGCAGGCGCTTGAGGGAGGGCAGCAGCAACTCGGTCGGCGCGAAGACCGCCTCGCCAAGGCCGATTTTGCGCACGGCCGACAGCGCATGGATGTCCRGGGCCTGCAGCACTTCGGAGGCGAACACCCGGCTCGATTCGGTGGGGGTGCCGTGCACCAGGACCGGCACGCCTTCGCGCGCCAGCAGCAGGGCCAGCAGGGGTGTCAGCACCGGCAGCTTGCGCGCGCCGTTGTAGCTGGGCAGCACCACAGTGGGGGTTTCGGTCGCGGGGAAATGCGCGAGGCGCTGGTGCAGCGCGTCGAGGAAACCCGCCATTTCTTCGGGCGTTTCACCCTTGATGCGCATGGCCAGGCAAAAGCCGCCGATTTCGAGGTCGGTCACCGTGCCGTCCAGCACCTGGCCCATCAGGTCGGTGGCCTGCTCGCGCGTCAGGGCGCGGGCGCCGTCCTTGCCGCGCCCGATTTCCTTGATGTACTGGCTAATACCCATAAGCGTGATTGTCCGCGAATGCAGATAACTTCTTGTTATGAGCTTAAACGACTTGCCGGATCGGGATCACGGTGCGCGGTGCTGGGGCCACAGCGTCGTTGCGCGCCGAACGCACCCGGCGTTTGAGTTCCGGTACGCAGGAGCCGCAATTGGTGCCGCACTTGAGCGTGGCTTGCAGTGAAGCCAGCTTTTCTTCGTCGGTGCCCAGGTGGCCACCACCACCGCCGCCCCGGCTGAGCAGCGCCAGATGCTCATCGATGGCCATGTCGCTCACGTTAAAGCAGGTGCATACCGGTTTGCCGCGCGACTGCACCGCCAACGGCGGCTTGGCGCCGGGCAGCAGCAGCAGGCGGCCGTAGGATTGCGCGGCCAGCTCGTCCTGTAGCAGGGTCCTGATCCAGGCCTGGGCGCTGGTGTCGCCCGCCAGCACAAAACCCGCGAGGTGGGCGTCGCCTCCGTTGCGCACCAGCCGCATGGTGCGGCGCTGGCCCTTCTTGCGATCGGCATAGCGCAGCACGTCCGGCGCATCCAGGCCAAAAATGCGTTCCAGCGCCGCCAGCATTTCGTCGGGCGGCGTCTCATGGCTTGCGGCGCGAAACAGCACACCGCTGCGTTCGCTGCCCCGATCGGCCAGTGGTGTGTTGTTCGAAAACGGCACGCAACTGGTAAAAGGAAATTGCGCCATCAGGGGCTTGAGCTGTTCGCGCACTGTCAACACGTCGCCCTCCGGCAGCCACGCCATGGCCAGCAATGTCCACGACATCTCGGCCTTCAGGATCTTGACAGCTGCGTGTTTGAGTTCGGGTTGTTTGGAGCTCGGGCAATAGGCCGAGGTGGTCAGCGCATTCACGCCGGCCAGCGGTGTGCCGCTGGTGGACTGGCCGCTCAAATACTCCTCGCCCCAATGCATGGCGATAAAGGCCTGGCTGACCGCCACTTCGGGCGAGGCTTGCAGCGGCACCACGATGGAGCCGCGCTTGGAGGTCACGTACACCAGGTCGCCGTCTTTTAGCAGGCGGCGCGCCATGTCCTGGGCGTTCATCTGCACCGCCGGCTCGGCCACGTGGCCGAACAGACGGCCCAGCGTACCGGTGCGGCTCATGCCATGCCACTGGTCGCGTAGCCGGCCGGTGGTCAGCGAAAACGGGTAGCGTGATTCGCGCGGCTCGGCCACCGGCTTGTAGACGGTGTTGGCAAAGCGGGCCTTGCCGTCGGCAGTGGGGAAGACGCCGTCTTCATAGAGCCTGGCCTTGCCCGCCGTGTCGCCCGGCTTGAAGGGCCACTGCCGCGGTTCTTCCTCAAGCAGCGCGTAGCTCAGGCCGGTGATGTCCAAGTCGCGGCCGCGGGTGGATTCGCGGTGTTCGTTCCAGATGACCTCCACGGCGAGGGTGGCGTCCTGCAGGGGGTAGGGGAAAAGGGTGGGGCGCGGAAGGGGTGGGGCCTCTCTCACGTCCTCTTCCGGAGAGGGAAGGCCGGGACGGGAACCCGCTGCCTTCAGCAAAACCTCAAGCCGCTGCGCGAAGTCCACTGCAATCGCCCAGTCATGGCGCGTTTCCCCGGGCGCGGCTACGGCCGGCCGCACGCGGCTGATGCGGCGTTCGCTGTTGGTCACCGTGCCGGTTTTTTCGCCCCAGGTGGTGGCGGGCAGCAGCAGGTCGGCATAGTCGCAGCTGGACGTGGTGGCAAAAGCCTCCTGCACGATCACCAGCTCGGCGCGCTCCATTGCGCGACGCACCGTGGCCTGGTCGGGCATGGACTGGGCCGGGTTGGTGCAGACTATCCACAAGGCCTTGATCTCGCCGTCGGCGGCAGCCTGGAACATTTCGACGGCGGTCTTGCCGGGTTTCTCCGGCACCGAGGGCACGCCCCACAAGGCGGCGATTTCAGCGCGGTGTTCAGGATTGGCCAGGTCGCGGTGGGCGCTCAGCAGGTTGGCCAGGCCGCCGACCTCGCGCCCGCCCATMGCATTGGGCTGGCCGGTCAGCGAGAACGGCCCGGCGCCGGGCTTGCCGATCTGGCCGGTGGCCAGGTGCAGGTTGATGAGGGCGGCGTTCTTCGCGGTGCCACTGCTGGACTGGTTCAGGCCCTGGCAATACAGGCTCAGTGTGGCGGCCGAGGTCGCGAACAGCCTGGCCGCGGCGAGCAGGTCTTCCTTTTTGATGCCGCAGGTCTCGGCCACCAGGTCGGGCGTGTAGTCGCGCACCGTGGCCTTGAGCGCGTCAAAACCCGTGGTGTGCGCCGCGATGTAGGCCGCATCGGTCCAGCCCTCCCACAGCATGATATGCAGCATGCCGTTGAAAAGCGAGACGTCGGTGCCGGGCTGTATGCCCAGGTAGAGGTCGGCGATCTCGGCCGTGTCGGTGCGGCGCGGATCGCAAAAAATGATCTTCAGCGCCGGGTTGGCGGCCTTGGCTTCTTCGATGCGCCGGAACAGGATGGGGTGGGCATAAGCCGTGTTGCTGCCGACGATGAAGATGCACTGCGCATGGTTCACGTCTTCGTAGCAGGCGGGCGGCGCATCGGCGCCCAGCGTCTGCTTGTATCCGGCGACCGCGCTGCTCATGCACAGGCGCGAGTTGGTGTCGACGTTGTTGGTGCCTATCAGGCCCTTGGCCAGCTTGTTGAAGACGTAGTAGTCCTCGGTCAGCAACTGGCCCGAAATGTAAAAGCCCACTGCATCGGGGCCGTGGTCGCGGATGATCTGCGCAAAATTTTCGCTGGCAAAGTCCAGCGCGCTGTCCCAGGACACCGGCTTGGGCGCCTCATGCCGGTGCTCGCGCCGCATCGGTTGCAACAGGCGCGTCTGCCGCGTGACAGCGGCCGAGGCGGTCAGCGCCAGCGTCGAACCCTTGGTGCAGAGCCGGCCGAAGTTGGCCGGGTGATCCGGGTCGCCGCGCACACCCGTGATCTCGTCATCTTGTGACTCAATAATCACTCCACAGCCGACACCGCAATAAGGACAGGTTGATCGAGTATCAGTCATGGAGGTTCGGGGGCGCCTTCAAATCACGCGGTGTGGGGTGCCTGTACGCTGAAGCTCTCGTCGCCGAGTGCGCCCGCGGAAGCGCCCGGGCCGGCGCGCGGCGGCTGCAGGTCCAGCGCCAGCGTGTCCAGCTCGGTGGCGTCCAGGAAGACCTGGCCGGTTTCCACCTTGCAGCTGAACTTGGGGGTGCAGCCCTCGTCGGGCTCCCTGGCGCAGCCGTCGGCCAGGCCTATGGTCCAGTTGTGCAGCGGGCAGGCCACGCTGGTGCCGAACACAATGCCCTGCGACAGCGGGCCGCCCTTGTGCGGGCAGCGGTCCAGCAAGGCGAACACCTGGTCCTGGTCATTGCGGAACACGGCCACGTCGATACCTTTCGCGCGTGAAACACGGCGCGAGC
>NZ_JBFUBY010000152.1:0-11057 GCF_056405515.1 Polaromonas sp. P1_G2 | reverse complement strand
AGTGTGCCCCTTGCAACTCGGTGTTGGCGGTGCCCATATAGGCTTCGATCACCAGCGGGTTCTTCGCCACTTCGGCATACGGGCCGTCGGCGATGATGGCGCCGCGCTGCAGCACGGTGATGCGGTCGGCGATCGAGGACACCACGTTCATGTTGTGCTCGACCATCAGGATGGTGCGGCCGGCCGAGACTTTTTTGATCAGTTGCGTCACTCGGTCCACGTCCTCGTGGCCCATGCCCTGGGTGGGCTCGTCCAGCAGCATCAGCTCGGGTTCCAGCGCCAGCGTGGTGGCGAGTTCCAGCGCGCGCTTGCGGCCGTAAGGAAGGTTCACGGTCAGCTCGTCGGCGAAGGCGCTGAGGTCAACCTCGGCCAGCAGTTCGCGGGCGCGGCCGTGCAGGTGAAACAGGCTGTCTTCGGGCTTCCAGAAGTGGAAGGAGGTGCCCAGGTTGCGCTGCAGCGCCGCGCGCACGTTTTCCAGTACCGTCATGTGCGGGAACACGGCCGAGATCTGGAAGGAGCGCACGATGCCGCGACGCGCCGTCTGCGCGGGCTGCTCGAAGGTGATGTCGTTGCCGTTGTAGACGATGCTGCCCCGCGTCGGCGTCAGGAACTTGGTGAGCAGGTTGAAGAAGGTGGTCTTGCCCGCGCCGTTGGGCCCGATCAGTGCGTGGATATGCCCGCGCTGGACCTTGAGGTCCACGTTGTTGACGGCCACGAATCCCTTGAATTCCTTGGTCAGCCCTCGTGTTTCGAGAATGAACTCCACTGACAAATTAGTCTCCGGCGGGTGGGGGTTGAAATCACGGGGGCGCGAAGGCCGACGCGGCAGGTATGCAGCCGCGGGCATAGGCCCGTGAAACACAGTTGGTCATCCTAGCCACCAGCCCCTGGAGGCGATACCGGGCAGACCCCTGGTGCACTGTCTGCGGCTGCGCGCCTAGCCCTGAGGGCGTTGTGCGAGCGGCCTCCGCGCTTCTTGCTGGCAGCGGACCGCCCTCGCTTCGCGGGCGGGGTGCGGCGGCGCGCCTAGCCAGACGGGCTTTTGCGAGCGCCCTCCGCGCCCATTGCTTGCGAGGGAGCCGCCCTCGCTGCGCGGGCGGGATGCGGGTGCTTATTGCTCGCGGTTGCGGCCTGGGCCGCCTTCGCCGCGCTGGCCGCGCGGGTTGGCGGCGTCGGCCTGGCGGACCGGCTTGTCGGGGGTGGCGTCGCGTTGTGACTGTTGCTGCTGTTGCTGTTGACGGCGTTGTTGCTGTTGCTGCTCCTGGGCCTGACGCTGCTGTTCTTGCTGCGCACGCTGTTGCTGCTCCTGCTGCGCACGTTGTTGCTGTTGTTGCAAATGCTGCTGCTGTTGTTGCAACTGTTGTTGGTGCTGTTGTTGCTGTTGCTGCCTTTGCGCGGCTTGCTGCTGGCGGGCGTTTTCCTGGTCGCGCTGGGCCTGCTCGCGCAGGGCGCGCTGGCCTATGGGTTCTTCACCGGAACGGCGCTGCTGTTCCAGCTGGGGGCCTTGCAGCTTTTCCCGTTGTTCCTGCTGCTGGCGCTGCTGTTCGCGCTGGGCTTGCTGCTGGCTGCGACGGGCCTGTTCGGCGGCGTGGCGGTCGGCGTTGGCGCGGGCATCGGCGTTGGCATTGGCGGTCTGGGCGCGTTCCTGCGCCTCCTGGCGGGCCCGCGCGTCGCGCTGGGCCTGTTCGCGCAGGGCGCGCTGGCCTATGGCCTCTTCGCCCTGGCGGCGTTGCTGTTCCAGTTGCGGTGCTTGCAGCTGTTCCTGCCGCTCCTTTTGCTGGCGCTGCTGTTCGCGTTGCGCGCGCTGGCTGGCTTCGAGGGCGCTGCGGTCTGGTGCAGGCGCGGGCCGTGCAGCCGGCACTGCGCCGACAGGCGCGGTGGGGGAGGCGGGGGCAGCGGCTTGTGGCCGGGCATCGTGGTCCCTGCCGGCAACAGGTCCGGCGCGGCGGTCGTCGCGGTTGTTGTCATCGCGCCGGCCATCGCGGCCGTCCCTGTGGTCGCCACGCCTGTCGTCGCGGCTGCTGACCACCGGCCGCGCGGCCACGGCGGGCGGCGGCAAAGCGGCGGCGGCCACGGGGCGTTGCCGCTCGCGAAGCTCCGACGGATTCGGGCGCTGCGGCAGGGCGCCGCGGTCGGCCACGAGTTGCGCGCGGCCCAGGTCGGCGCTGCTCAGGCGGTGGGGGTTGCCGTGCACCGGCCGGCCGCGCTCGAAGTCCTCGCGGCTGACGGCCGTGACGGCGGCGGGCTGGCGCTGGTAGCGGTAAACATTGGTGACGTTGACGGTGTTGTTGACCACGATGTTGTTGTTCACCCGGGTGACATAGCGCGGGCTCACGCGGTAGGCCGGGCGGAAGGCCTCGCCGGGCGCTAGCGGGAACCAGCCCACGCCGGGGCGCGCCGCGCCGCCGACGGAGATATTCCAGCTCACGCCGCCGCTGCTGCCGCCGACAAAGGCGACCAGTGCGGGCGCGTAGACCGGGCGCGGCGCCAGCCGTCCCGGCACCCAGGCCCAGCGCGGGCCTATCTGTGCCCAGCGGCCGTAGTGGAAGGGCGCAAAACCCCAGGGCGCGTCGTCGACCCAGGTCCAACCCCAGGGCGAGACCCAGGCCCAGTGGCCCATGCGGTAGGGTGCCCAGTTGGCCGGCACGGCGCGCGGTATCCAGACGGCACCGTAGGCCGGGTCCTGGCTCCAGTTGCCGTAGCTGTCGAGCTGCTGGTAACCGACGGTTTCGCGCGGGACATAACGCGCCGAGACTGACTGGTTCTCCAGCCGGTCACGGTTGGCGGCCCACAGGTCGAAGTCGTCCTGCCGCGCGGCGCCGGGCCCCGCCGGCACCAGCTGCGTTCCGCCGAAATTGGCCTGCTGTCCGCCGGCCAGGTTCACCGAGGCCGAGCCATCACCGTAAATCACGCCGCCGCCCGACTGCGCAATCACGCGCGTGGTGTTGCCGGCCGGGTCCACATCAAGGCGGTAGTCGCCGGGCTGCGACACCACAAAAGCCAGGTTGGGCGTGTCGACTTCCAGGCGTTGGCCCTCGAACAGCTGGCRCACGCGCAGCCTGAGCGTGCCCTGGGCCAGGCGCAGCTGGGTGGTGTTGTCGTCCAGCGCGAGCAGGTCCAGGCTGGTCTGCTTGTTCATGCGCACGGCGGTGGAGCCGGCATAGAGTTCGGCGCGCGCCTGCGGGCCTGTCCACAGCCTGTCGCCGGCGGTCAGCGGCCGGTTCAGCGTGGCGGGTGTCCAGGCATCGGCCGCATCGCCCGGCGCAAAACTCACGGCGCCTTCGGCCAGGTTGAGCCGGGCCACGCTGCTCGGCGGGTCCGGCGCCTCACCCTGCGGCGCGGGCTGCTGCGCCCAGACGACGGGCTGCAGCAGTGCCAGCACAAAGGCCACGGCCAGCAGCACGAAGTACCAGTAAAGGTCGGAAAGCCGGAAAGCCCGCAAGGCATCATGGGCGGTGTCGTGGGATGAATGATGGGTGTCGGTGCTGGTCATGTTGCCGCTCTCTTCCTGTCGTTGCGGGCCATCGTTGATGGGGCCGTGTGGAGGCTTGTGGCCCTGTGTAGACCACCATACCCATGACAACGCGCCGAACGATGGATGGACTGCTAACAAGCGGTAAAGATTGCGCCATTCAAGGGCGCGATGAAACAGGATGTAATGCCGGCGTCGTCAAACACCCTGGGTCGATGTGAGACGATGTCGCCCATGCAAAACTTCTGGCCTTCCAGCGGCTTCGAACAACTCCAGCCCACGGCGCGCGGCTGGCTTCAGCCCACCGACGATTACCTGCGGCTGTTCCTGGCGCGGCCCGAGCTGGCGCTGGTGCCCGAGTCCTGCGAGGCCGAGCGCGCCCTGCATGCCGCGCTGGCGGCTTCGCCCTCCAGGCCGGTGGCGCCCGGCGAATTGCAGGCGCTGCAGGACGCGGACGCGCGTGACAACTACGCCTTGTTTTTGCGCTTTCGCGACGGCCTGCTGGCCGCAGGCACGCTGGAGGCCTATTACCTGGGCCTGTTTCCGCGCGACGGCACGGGCCGCATCGACATACCGCCGCTCTTCATKGATTTGATCGTGCAGGCGATCCTGCGCAACTTGCTGGCCGATTCCACCGATGCCTACGAAGTGCGCGCGGCCGAGATGCTTTTTCGCCCCCAGCGCATCAGCACTGAAGGGGGCAGGGTGCTCAGCGGCGACCTGGCGGTCATCGACATGTTCCATGAAACCGGCGGCGTGGGCGACTTCGGCCGCTTCCTGGCCGAGGCCGGGGCGCCTGTGCCCGCCGTCGAGTTGCAGGTGCTCAATGACGGCAATGCGGCAGCGTACTGGCAAGAAACCGAAGGGACCGGCTGCCACCGTTTTTTGCTGGACCTCACGCACGAGGTAAACAATGAACTGGGCCACGGCCTGGTGCTGACGCTGGTGCGCGCGCGTTCGGGCCTCAAGGCGCTGGCCGGCGTGCTGCAAAAATGGGTAGCGCATTTCCTCGGCATCGCCGTTACCATCCGCCCCGTGCAAAAGGTCGACGACGAGGCCTGGCGCTGGCACCTGGGGCTGGACGCAGGAGCGACGGCCCTGCTCAATGATTTGTATGAAGGCCGCGAGGTGGAACCGGCGCGCCTGCAGCGGCTGGTCAGCCTGTTCCGGCTGGACTTTGCCGACCCGCGCGAGATGCGCGCCGACGTGGCGGGCAAGCCGGTGTACCTGGGGCTGATGATGGACGCCGGCGGCGTGCTCAGGCTCAAGCCGCAAAACCTGCTGGTCAACCTGCCGCTGCCGCCCGCGGCTTCGTAGAAGCAGAAGCCCGAGTGCTTCAGTCGCTGCCCTCCACTTCCACCACCAGCACGCGGGCTTCGCCCACCGGCGAGGCGACGTGCTCGGTGCCCGCGCTCGCGAAAAAGATGTCGCCGGTTTCCAGCATCACCGAGCATTGGCCGCAGTTGTCGCGGTAGCGCATCTCGACGCGGCCGTCGAGCACGGCAAACACTTCTTCGCCCTCGTTGATGTGCCACTTGTAGGGTTTGTCGGTCCAGTGCAGCCGGGTCGTGATGCCCTGCATATTCGCCACCGTCATCGCGCCCCAGGCGCGTGTCGCGGTGAAATCCTTGCTTCGGATGATCTTCATATCGTTCTCCATCGGGTGAGCGCGTGGCGCAATGAAAGCCACGCCATGCTACGTCGCGGGGCCGCATGAACCATGAATTCTTCGGCCTGCATTGATTCCATAAGCGCATCACTGGAATGCCCCGCCCCGAGCTCCGCGGCGCTAAGATGATTTGCATGAAAACCGTATTGCTGCCCGACGGCGAAGCCGTTCCCGCCCTGGGCATGGGCACCTGGAACATCGGCGATGCGCGACCTCGCCGCGCCGACGAACTCGCGACCTTGCGGCTGGGCCTGGACCTGGGCTGCACGCTGGTCGACACCGCGGAAATGTATGGCGAGGGCCTGTCCGAGGAGCTGGTCGGCGAGGCGCTGCAGGGCCGGCGCGACGAGGCTTTTATCGTGAGCAAGGTGTATCCGCACAATGCCTCGAAGGCCGGCATGGTGGCGGCCTGCGAGCGCAGCCTGCGACGGCTGCGCACCGACCGCATAGACCTTTACCTGCTGCACTGGCGCGGCTCGGTGCCGCTGGCCGAAACCCTGCAGGCTTTCGTGGCGCTGCAGAAGGCCGGCAAGATACGGCATTACGGCGTCAGCAACCTGGACCTGGCCGACATGCGGGAGCTGTGGGACTTGCCCGGCGGGCAGGACGTGCAAACCAACCAGCTGCTGTACAACCTCACGCGGCGCGGCATCGAGTGGGACCTGCTGCCCTGGCTGCGCGAGCGGCGCGTGCCCGTCATGGCCTATTCGCCGATAGAGCAGGCGCGCCTGCTGCGCCATGCGGGCCTGGCCCGCTTCTCCCAACGCCACGGCATGCTGCCGGCCCAGGCCGCGCTGGCCTGGCTGCTGGCGCAGGAGGGCGTGATCGCGATTCCCAAAACCAGCCATCCCGACCGCCTGCGCGAGAACGTCGCGGCCGCCGGCATTCAACTCAGCCCTGAACAACTGGCCGAGCTGGACACGCTGTTCCAGCCGCCTTCCAGGGCCGCTCCGCTGGAGATGATCTAGGCGTATCGACCGCCCGCGTCAACGCGTCAGCCACATCCCCGCCGCCAGCAAGGCGGCCTGGACGGCCATGGCGATGTAGAGCGGCTTGCGGGAAGGCGTGGCGGCGTCTTGCAGCGTCTCGCCGATACGCTGCGTGAGCAGTGCGCGCAAGGCCGGATCAGGTGCACCGGGCGCGGGTGCGGCGGCAGTTTCCGCGGCGCGGCCCTGCTGCCATTGCGCCATCAGGTCGGCCAGCGGCAGGCGGTTCAGCACA
This sequence comes from Polaromonas sp. P1_G2, assembly GCF_056405515.1. Taxonomy (NCBI): domain Bacteria; kingdom Pseudomonadati; phylum Pseudomonadota; class Betaproteobacteria; order Burkholderiales; family Comamonadaceae; genus Polaromonas; species Polaromonas sp. P1_G2. The sequence goes on along the minus strand of NZ_JBFUBY010000152.1, from coordinate 4,695 downwards.
AAATTGACCATGCCGCGCACGGCGCGGCCCTGGCCCAGCACGGGCGCCAGCTGCTGGACTATGGCATCGGCCGACAGCACGTCGGCCACGCGCTCCAGCGCGCTTTTGGTCCGCGGCATGGCTTCGATGCGTCCGGCAATCGCATCCGTCAGGCGCTGCGACATGGCTTCCCCATGGTTCATGACGACCTGCTGCACGGCCCGGCTGCGGCCGCGCGCCACACCCAGCATCAGGTAGATCGGCACAAAGGCCAGCAGCAGAAAACCGACCAGCAGGGGCGGTGAGAACAGCAGGGCGAGGATGGCGCCGGCGCCGCCCGCGTGCGCCGCGGCGGGCATGCCGGGGCCGGACAACCGGCTCAGGTAAAAGAAAAACACGCCGCCGCCCAGCAGGAAAGCCAGCAAAAAACCCATGGCGACGGAACCGGCAAATGCCACACCGGCTTTGGCGCCGGTGCGCACCATGGATGGCGCGGCGGAAGAAGTTGATGACATGCAAGGCCTCCCTGTTTTGTGGAAGGCCGATCATAGGGGGGCCGGGCTGGGGCCATCGCCGATCGAGACGCCCGCCCCCGCGGATCACGCTAGGGCCGCGCGGCGCCGCCATGTTGTATAGACAGGGCGGCGATAAAATCGAGGCTCAAAAACCGGCTGCATGCGGGGTGTTTTTTCATTCGCCTTATGCTTGGCAGACCCCATCAGGAGACTTTCCCCATGCTTCGCAAGATTCTGTCCTTCATCGCCCTCGCGTTCGTGCTTTGCGCCGCGCAGGCCCAGACCTATCCGGCCAAACCGATACGCCTGATCGTTCCCTTCCCGCCCGGCGGCGGCACCGACATCCTGTCGCGCCTGGTGGCCAACAAGCTGACCGAGGTCAGCAAGTGGACGGTGATCCCCGACAACCGCGGCGGCGCCGGCGGCACCATCGGCATCGCCGAAGCCGTGCGCGCCGCGCCCACCGGCTACGACATGGTCATGGGCCAGAAGGACAACCTGGTCGTCGCGCCCTGGCTGTATAAAAACCTGAGCTACGACCCGACCAAAGACCTGGTGGCCGTGGCCCACGTGGCCTACACGCCGGTGGTCATCGTCACGGGCGTGCAGTCGCGCTTCAAGACCCTGGCCGACGTGGTGGCCGCCGCCAAGGCCGCGCCCGACAGCATCACCTACGGTTCGCCCGGCAACGGCACGACCATCCACCTGGCCGGCGAGATCTTCAACAGCGCCGCCAACATCAAGCTGCGCCACGTGCCCTACAAGGGCTCCAACCCGGCCATGATGGATGTGCTGGCCGGCAACGTGGATCTCATGGTGTCCTCGCTGCCCTCGGCCATCGCCCAGATCAAGTCGGGCAAGCTGCGCCCGCTGGCCGTCACCTCGGCCCGCCGCAGCACCTCGCTGCCCGAGGTACCCACCGTGGCCGAACTGGGCTACAAGGACTTTGACGTCAGCACCTGGTACGGCCTGTTCATGCCGGCCGGCACTTCCAAAGACATCGTCGCCACCGTCAATGCCGAGGTCAACAAGCTGCTGGCCACGGCCGAGATGAAGGCCGCCATCCACGCCCAGGGCGCCGAAGTGCAGAACATGACGCCCGAACAGTTCTCCAGCCTGCTCAAGACCGACTATGTGAAGTGGAAGGGCATCGTGCAGGCTTCCGGCGCGACCATCGAATAAGCCGGTTCACGCTTTCCCGCAAAAGGCGGCGCCCAGATGGGCGCCGCCTTTTTTTATGGGCCGCAGCGCTCCGTGTAAACCCTAGGAAACAAAAGTCGGGATGCATGACATGATCTAGTCATCTATAGGACTAGATCAATCATGGCCATTCCAGCAAGCCCTTCGCTGACCGTGGTGCCCGCCGAACCGGGCCAAAGCCGTTACGCTGCCCTGGCCGCCGCCTTGCGCGCACGCGTAGTGGCGGGCGAATGGCCGCCGGGCAGCGCCTTGCCGGCCGAGCAGACCCTGGCCGCCGAGCACGGCGTGGCCTTGGGCACGCTGCGCCGCGCGCTGGAACTGCTGGCCGACCAGGGATTGATCGAACGCATCCACGGCCGCGGCACCTTTGTGCGTGCCGGCATGACGGGCGGCACCATGATGCGTTTCTTCCGCTTCGGCGAGGGCACGGGCGAAGTGCCGGCCTCGCACATCGTTTCGCGCCGGCTGCTGGTGGCGCCCGCCGAGGTGGCGCGGCGCCTGGGCCTGGCACGCGGCGATATGGCGCTGCGGCTGCAACGCGTACGCTCGCTCTCGGGCCAGCCCTGTGTTTATGAGGAAATCTGGCTGCCGCCGGCCCTGTTTGCCGAGCTCGCCGAGAGCGATACCGGCAGCTGGGGCGACCTGCTCTACCCGATGTTTGCCGAGCGCTGTGGAGTGCACGTGGCCCGCGCGGTCGATGAAATTGGCTTCAGCGCGCTCACGGCGGTGCAGGCCGGCCACCTGGCCTTGTCGGCCGGCCACCCCTGTGCGCTGGTCACGCGCTGCGCCTACGACCTGGCCGGCCATTGCGTGGAAGTGCGTTACACGCGGGGCGATGCCCATGCCTTTCACTACACCGTCACCATCACCTGAACACCCCCTGGAACCGGAGAAAACCATGCCACACCCAAGCAACAAGCCTTCAACTGCAGCGCAGCCGCTGAACCGCTCACGCCGCCTCATGCTGCAGGCCACGGGCGCGGCCGTCGCCGCACCCTGGACCTTTGCCGCCCATGCCGCGGGCCAGATAGCCGGCGGCAAGCCGATCACGCTGGTTGTGTCCTATGCTGCGGGCGGCGGCGCCGACCTGATGGCGCGGTTGATCGCACCGCGCATGGCGGAGTTCCTGGGCCAGACCGTGTTGGTCGACAACAAACCCGGCGCCGGCGGCCAGATCGCCGCGACGCAGGTGGCGCGCGCCGTGCCCGACGGCACGCAACTGCTGGTCGATGCCTCGTCCTTCGCCGTCAATCCCGCGCTGTATCCCAAGCTGCCCTACGACACCGACACGGCTTTCACGCCTCTGGCCGTGTTGGCGCAGTTCCCCAACGTGTTGGTGTGCACGCCCGGTTTTGAAGCCAAAAATGTCAAGGACCTGATACGCCTGGCCAAGGCCAAACCGGGGCAGATCGCGTATGCCTCCTCCGGCAACGGTTCGGCCCAGCACCTGGCCGGTGCGCTGTTTGAGGACCTGGCAGGCGTGAAGCTGGTGCATGTGCCTTACCGCGGCGGCGGTCCGGCCATGAACGACGTGATGGCCGGCCAGGTGCCGCTGTTCTTCGCCAACGTGGCCTCCTCGTTGGGGCAGATCCAGTCGGGCCGGCTGCGCCCGCTGGCGGTGACCAGCCGGCGCCGCACGCGCTCGCTGCCCGACATGCCGACCATGGAAGAAGCCGGCGTGCCGGCTTATGAGGTGCTCGAGTGGAACCCGGTGCTGGCGCCCGCCGGCATAGACGCCAAATCCAAGGCCGCGCTGGTCGCCGCCATCCGCAAGACCATGGCCGACCCCGAAGTGCTGGGCCGCATCCGCAGCCTGAGCGGCGAAGCTTTCCCTGAGGGCCCCGAAGCGCTGACCCAGGCTTTCCTCAAGGCCCAGCAGCTCAAATGGGGCCGCATCATCAAAGACCGCAAGATCACCACGGGTTAAGCGGTGCTGAGCTTCACGCCCGACCCGGTGGCGTCCGGCTGGGACAGCCACGTCCACGTCTTTGACGCCGCCGCGGCTGTCGCGACTGGCCATTACCAGCCCGCGCACCGGCCGCTGGCCGACATCGAGCAACTGGCCCAAAGCCATGGCTTCGGCCACCTGGTGCTGGTGCAGCCCAGTGTCTATGGCACCGACAACAACGTGCTGGTGGACGCGTTGCGCGCCGGCGGCGGGCGGCACCGCGGTGTGGTCGTGCTGCCGCCTTCCATCGGCGATGCGGCGCTGCAAGCCATGCATGCGCTCGGCGTGCGCGGTGTGCGCTTTAACCTCGTGTCTCCCGTCGGGGACAGCCTGAAAGCCGGGGAGGGTGACGGCGCCCGGGATAGCTTCCARGCCCTGGCGCCGCGCCTGCGCGCGCTGGGCTGGCATGTGCAGTGGTATGCCGCGCCCCAGGACCTGCCCGTGATCGCGGCCCTGCATGCGGCCAGCCCGATACCGGCGGTGCTGGACCATCTGGCGGGGATGCACGCGGGCGTGGCCGCGGATCACCCGGCCTGGCTGGCGCTGGAGCAGCTCGCCGCCCAGGGCGCCTGGGTCAAGCTTTCGGGCTGGTWCCGCCTGGGCGCGCAGGCGCCGTACGAGGCGCTGGACGAGGTCATCCGCAAGGTCGCGGGGCTGTTCGGCAGGCGCCTCGTCTGGGGCTCCGACTGGCCGCACACCGCTTTTGCGCCCGACGCGCTGCCTGCCTATGCCAGCACCTGGGAGCCCGTGTCGCGCGTGTTGACGGAAGCCCAAAAGCAGTGCGCCAGGGAGCAGGCGCCGGCTTCCCTGTACGCCTGATCAGGCGCTACCGGGGCTAGGGCCCCGGAGTGGCTTAAAATCACGGGCTACGCCATTTTTAACCCGGAGTCTTCCATGCCCAAGAAAATCAGAGTCGAAGCCGACATCTGCGCCCCCAAGCCAGTCCCTCCCAAGGGCTACACCATCACGACCGGCCGCGGCCAGAAGATCAGCCTGGAGCGCGGTTCGCACACCCGCAGCAAAAAGAACCCAGGCAAGCGCCCGCATCAAGCC
>NZ_JBFUBY010000151.1:0-10178 GCF_056405515.1 Polaromonas sp. P1_G2 | reverse complement strand
CAGCCCGCCAGCGTGAGGCCGCGCGCGCGTATGGCATCGGCGGTCAGCAGCGCATGGTTCAGGCAACCGAGCCGCAGGCCCACCACCAGCACCACGGGCAGGCCCAGAGCCTGGGCCAGGTCGGCGCCGGTTTCACTGTCCGACAGCGGCACCTGGAAACCGCCCGCGCCTTCCACCACCACGGCGTCGGCCAGCTGCGCGAGCCGGCGATGGCAGTCCACCAGCTCGGCGATGCGGATGGGCCGGCCGGCACGGCTAGCGGCGATGTGCGGTGACACCGGGTCGGGCAACAGCACCGGGTTGTCGAGTTCGGGCGGTACGCGGCAGGTCGAGGCGGCGCGCAGCGCGACCACATCTTCGTTGACGTCCTCTCCATTGAGCAGCACCGTGCCCGCCGCCACGGGTTTCATGCCGACGGCACGCACATGGTGGCGGGCCAGCGCATGCAGCAGCGCGGCGCTGGCCAGGGTCTTGCCCACGCCGGTGTCGGTGCCGGTCACGAACAACGAGATCGGCCTGCGCGCGGCTTCAGCCATGGGCGCCTTCTTCGGCCAGCGTGGCCGCCAGCGCCGCCAGCGCGCCGCGCGCCAGGTGCTGGGCGGGTTCCGCATCCATCACATAGGGCGGCATGGCGTAAATCGTCTGGCCTATGGGTCGCAGCAGCACGCCGTTCGCCATCGCGTGCTGGGTGTAGCGGCGCGCGAAGTGGGGAAGGCTGCCGGGCTCCACGTCCCAGGCCCAGATCATGCCGAGCCGGCGCGCATGCCGGACGGCTTTGTGTTGCGTGAGCGGCGCGAAGGCCGCGTCCAGCGCCTGGGCCAGTTCGGCGTTGCGCGCCAGCACGTCGGTCTGCTCGAACAGCTCCAGCGTGGCCAGCGCGGCGCGGCAGGCCAGCGGGTTGCCGGTGTAGGAATGCGAATGCAGAAATCCGCGCGCCACCTCGTCGTCATAAAAGGCTTCGTAGACCGTGTCGGTGGTCAGCACGGCCGACAGCGGCAGCGTGCCGCCGGTCAGCCCTTTGGACAGGCAAATGAAGTCCGGCCGTATGCCGGCCTGCTGGTGCGCGAACATGGTGCCGGTGCGGCCGAAGCCGGTGGCGATTTCGTCGGCGATCAGATGCACCTCGTAGCGGTCGCACAGCGCGCGGGCTTCGCGCAGGTAGGCCGCGTCGTACATGGCCATGCCGGCGGCACACTGCACCAGGGGCTCGACGATGAGGGCGGCGGTTTCCGCGTGGTGCTGTTCCAGCCAGGCCTGCAAGCTGGCGGCGGCGCGGCGTGCCACGTCCGCCGCGTTTTCGCCGGCCTGGGCGCCGCGCGCGTCGGGGCTGGGCACGGTGGCGGCCAGGCGCACCAGCGGCGCATAGGCTTCGCGGAATATCGCGATGTCGGTGACCGCCAGCGCACCCACGGTTTCGCCGTGGTAACCGCCGGCCAGGCCTATGAAGCGGCTTTTTTCGGGTCGGCCGCTGTTGCGCCAGTAGTGCGCGCTCATCTTGAGCGCGATTTCGGTGGCGCTGGCGCCGTCGCTGCCGTAGAAGGCATGGCCCAGGCCCGTCAGCGCGCCCAGGCGCTCGGAGAGTTCCACCACCGGCGCGTGGGTGAAGCCGGCCAGCATCACGTGGTCCAGCGTGTCGAGCTGGTCGCGCAGCGCCGCCTTGATGTGCGGATGGCCGTGGCCGAACAGGTTGACCCACCAGGAACTGACGCCGTCCAGGTAGCGCCTGCCTTCAAAGTCGTAAAGCCACACGCCTTCGGCACGCGCGATGGGCACGGGCGGCTGGGTCTCGTGCAGCTTCATCTGCGTGCACGGGTGCCACACATGGCGCAGGCTGCGCCGGATCATCGCTGCGTTGTCCATGAGGCCTTGTGATGAGGGGGAAAAGATCGCGGCCTCGGGCATCGCCGGGCCGCAAGGGCTCAGGGTTGCTGCACCGGGATGGTGGAGCGCTCTTCCTTGATGCGGTTGTCCGGGTTCACGAAGACCAGCTTGGGGCTGAAGCCCGCGACGTGTTCCTCATGCACCTGGGCAAAGGCGGCAATGATGACCAGGTCGCCCACGGCGGCGCGGCGCGCGGCCGAGCCGTTGACCGAGATGATGCGGCTGCCGCGTTCGGCGCGTATCGCATACGTGATGAAACGCTCGCCGTTGTTGATGTTCCAGATGTGGACCTGCTCGTTCTCGGCCAGGTTGGCGGCGTCCAGCAGGTCTTCGTCGATGGCGCAGGAGCCTTCGTAGTTGAGTTCGCAATGCGTCACCGCGGCGCGGTGGATCTTGGATTTGAGCAGGGTTCTGAACATGGTGGGCGTCGATGAAAATGGGGCAAGAGGCAAAGCGCCACTGTGGGGCGGATGGGCGCGGATCGCGGTATACAGGCGCCTGGCTGGCCGCTGTAACATTTGCGACAGTTTTCGGCTCTATTTAATAGTTTAGTGCACGGTATGGCGTGCTTCCAATCTTAGATTGCTTATGAAAAAGTCATTTGATTTCACGGCCGAAGCGCTGGCCGCCCTGGCCCAGGCCGACGCGGCCCGTGCCCTCGCGGAAGACATAGGCGCGGGCGACCTGACGGCTGGCTTGATAGACCCAACCCGCCAGGCCCGCGCGCAGGTGCTGGCGCGCGAAAGCGCCGTCGTCTGCGGCGCCGCCTGGGTTGAGGCCACGGTGCGGCAGCTGGACCCGCAGGCCCAGCTGACCTGGCATGTGAAGGACGGCGAGCGCTGCGAAGCCGGACAGGTGGTGTTCGAGGTGCGCGGCCAGGCCCGGGCCCTGTTGTCGGCCGAACGCACGGCGCTGAATTTTTTACAGCTGTTAAGCGCCGTCGCGAGTAAAACAGCGGTTTACGCCGACATCGTCAAAGGCACGAAGGCCGTCATCGTGGACACGCGAAAAACCCTGCCGGGCCTGCGCTTGGCCCAGAAGTACGCCGTGGTCACCGGCGGCGGCACCAATCACCGCGTGGGCTTATACGACGCCGTGCTCATCAAGGAAAACCACATCGCGGCGGCCGGCGGCATTGCCCAGGTGCTGGCGCGCGCGGCCGAGGTCGCTTCGCAGGCCGATTTTGTGCAGATCGAGGTCGAGAACCTCGACGAGCTGGCCCAGGCCCTGAATGCCGGCGCGCGCATGGTGCTGCTGGACAACATGAGCCTGCCCGACCTGAAAGAGGCTGTGCGCATCAACGCCGGCCGCGCCGTGCTGGAGATTTCCGGCGGTGTCACGCTGGACGGCCTGCGCGTCCTGGCCGAAACCGGCGTGGACCGGATTTCCATCGGCACGCTGACCAAAGATGTCCGTGCAATTGATTTTTCGATGCGCTTTGACGCACAGGCGGCCTGAGCATGCAAGCAACCCTGCCGATTCGCGTCGACTACGAGCAGCCTGAAGCGGCGGGCGCCTGCAGCACGCACCAGGCCTGGGCCCGCGTGCCGGCCGAGCCGACGCAGGCTGAGCGCGCGGCGCTTAAAAGCCGCATCCGCGAGCTGCTGAAGGCGCGCAACGCCGTCATGGTGTCGCACTACTACGTGCACCCCGACCTGCAGGACCTGGCTGAAGAAACCGGCGGCCTGGTGTCGGACTCGCTCGAAATGGCGCGCTTCGGCCGCGACCATGCGGCGCAAACCCTGGTGGTTTCCGGCGTGCGCTTCATGGGCGAGACGGCCAAAATCCTGTCGCCCGAAAAACGCGTGCTCATGCCCGACCTCGACGCCACCTGCTCGCTGGACCTGGGCTGCCCGGTCGACGAATTCGGCGCCTTCTGCGATGCCCATCCGGACCGCACCGTGGTGGTCTACGCCAACACCAGCGCCGCCGTGAAGGCGCGCGCCGACTGGGTCGTCACCTCCAGCTGCGCGCTCGACATCGTGCGCGCGCTCAAAGCGCAAGGCCAGAAAATCCTCTGGGCGCCGGATCGGCACCTGGGCGGCTACATCCAGCGCGAGACTGGCGCCGACATGGTGTTCTGGAACGGCGCTTGCATCGTGCACGACGAGTTCAAGGCTTTCGAGCTGCAGGCCCTGAAAGCCGAACACCCCGGCGCGCGCGTGCTGGTGCACCCCGAGTCGCCCGCCGACGTGGTGGCGCTGGCCGATGCTGTGGGTTCCACCTCCGGCATCCTGAAAGCCGCGCGCGAGATGGATGCCAAAGAATTTATCGTCGCGACCGACAACGGCATGCTGCACAAGCTGCGCACGCTGAACCCCGGCAAGACCTTTATCGAAGCGCCCACCGCCGGCAACAGCGCCACCTGCAAAAGCTGCGCGCACTGCCCCTGGATGGCCATGAACGGCCTGGCCGGGCTGGCGCAGGTGCTGGAGACCGGCACGAATGAAATCACCGTCGATGCGGCGCTGGGCCAACGCGCCCGTTTGCCGATTGACCGCATGCTGGCCTTTACCGAAGCCCTCAAGGCGGGGCGGCCGGTGGCGGGGCTGGTGCCGCACATAGGCGCGGCCTGATCTGACGTGACCGGCAGCCTCTCCGCCCTTATCGATTTCGCCGATCCCCAGCAGTCCGACGGGCCGCGCCTGCGGCAGGCCTTCGGCGCGCCGCGCGAAGTACTGGTGGCACATCGGCCCGAAGAGGTGCGCGCGGTGCTCGATGCCGCGCAGGCGGCGGCGCAGCGCGGCGCCTGGTGTGTGGGCTACCTGCGCTACGAGGCCGCCCCCGCTTTTGATGCCGCGCTGGTGGTGCACCCGGCCGACGGGCCGCTGGCCTGGTTCGCGGTGCATGAGCAGGCGCTGCCCTGGCCGCAGCCGACACAACAGGCTTCGCCGCAGCTGCAATGGCAAGAGGCGATGGCGCGCCCGGCCTTCGACGCCGCCCTGGCCGAACTGCAGCGCGCGATTGCCGCCGGCGAGTATTACCAGGTCAATTTCACGGCGCAGATGCGGGCTGCGCTGAAGGGCGATGCCGGCAGTGCGCTCGCCCTGTTCCAGGCCTTGCAACGCGCCCAGCCCGGCGGCTATGCGGCGTTTCTCGACATGGGCGAGGAGCAATTGCTGTCAGTCTCGCCCGAACTGTTTTTTGACTGGCGTGAAGGCCTGCTGCTGGCCCGGCCCATGAAAGGCACGGCGCCGCGCGGCATCAATCCCGCGGACGATGCCGCGCAGGCTGAGGCCCTGCGCAACTCGGCCAAGGAGCGCGCGGAAAACGTGATGATCGTCGACCTGCTGCGCAACGACCTGTCGCGCATCGCCGAGCCTTTCAGCGTGCGTGTGCCGCGCCTGTTTCACACCGAGGCCCTGCCGGCGGTGTGGCAGATGACTTCGGACGTGGAGGCGCGCACGCGGGCCGGCTGCAGCCTGGCCGATGTGTTTGCCGCACTGTTCCCCTGCGGTTCGGTCACGGGAGCGCCCAAGGTGCGGGCCATGCGGGCGATCCGTGAACTCGAACGCGGGCCGCGCGGGGTGTACTGCGGTGCCATCGGTGTGCTGCGGCCGGGCGGTGCGGCGACTTTCAACGTGCCCATCCGCACCGTGAGCCTGCGTGGCCTAGAAGCGCGCTGCGGCATCGGCAGCGGCATCACCTCGGGTTCCGTAGCCGAAGGTGAATGGCAGGAGTGGCGCCACAAGCGGGCCTTCCTGGAGCGTGCCAGCATGCCTTTTGACGTCCTCGAAACCTTGGCCCTCGAAGCGGGCCGGTTACGCAACAGGGATCACCATCTGGCGCGCATGGCGGTTTCCGCGGCCCACTTTGGCCGCCTATGGGAGGCGGCGCAGGCCCACGCCTGCCTTCAGGATCTGGCACAGGCGCACCCGCAAGGCCTCTGGCGTGTGCGCCTGCTGCTCAACGCCGACGGAAAATTCAGCGCCCAGGCCTATGCCATGGAAGCGTCGCCGGCCCAGGTGCGCTTGCAGCTGGCCGAGCGTCCGCTGGACGCGGCTGACGGTGAGTTTGTGCGCTTCAAAACCACGCACCGCGCCCACTACGACGCTTTCACGCCGGCCGCGCCGGACGTGTTCGACTGCGTGCTGTGGAATGCGCGGGGCGAGATCACCGAATGCACACGCGGCAACATCGCGATGCGGGTGAACGGCCGCTGGGTCACGCCGCCGCTGGCCTGCGGGCTGCTGCCGGGCGTGGGCCGCGCGCTGGCCTTGCAGGAAGGCCGGCTCAGCGAAGCCGTCGTGCGGGTCGACGAATTGGCAAGGGTAGAGGCCTGGGCCTTTGTGAACAGCCTCAGGGGCTGGATAGACGCGACCCTGGCCTGAACCCGGCTTGCCTTAAAGCTTTTCCTTGACGTAGGACGCGCGGTCCATGTCCACCATCTCCACGCTCAGTTGCACCATCAAGCCGGCGGGCCGGGGGCTCAGGCGGCGCAGCACTTCGGCGATGCGCGCACCCRGGTCTTTTTTGGCTTCAGGCGTGCGGCCCGACAGCAGGCGCAGTTGCGCGTGCACAAAGGCGCGTGAGGCCGGCGTGTTGCCGATCTCAAAATCGTCCAGCGCCACCAGGCGGGTTTTCAGGTCGGACTCGTCCTGGATTTCAGGGCTGGCGGTGAGTGCCTGGTTCAGGGCCTTCAGCACTTCGGCCTTGGGGAAGCCGGCCAGGTTGCTGGAGTATTCAACGATCAGGTGAGGCATGTAAGTTCCAGATTGGGAAGTGATAAAAAATCGGGAAGGATCAGCTTCCGGGCGGCACCAGTACGGTGGGGATGGCCTGTTCAGCGATGCCGGGGTAATCGCGGCTGAAGTGCAGGCCGCGGCTTTCGTGCCGGCCATGGGCCGAGCGCACGATCAGGTCGGCCACCTGCACCAGGTTGCGCAATTCCAGCAGGTCGCGCGTGACGCGGAAGTTGGCGTAGAACTCCTGGATCTCGGCATCCAGCAGCGCGATGCGGTGCGCCGCGCGCTCCAGCCGTTTGGTGGTGCGCACAATGCCCACGTAATTCCACATGAAGCGGCGCAGCTCGTCCCAGTTGTGCGAGATCACCACGGCCTCGTCGGCGTCGGTGACCTGGCTTTCGTCCCAGGCGGGCAGGGCCGGCGTTTCGGCGGTGGCTTCGGCTTCAATCGCGGTCGCCGCGGCGCGCGCCAGCACCACACATTCGACCAGCGAGTTGCTGGCGAGCCGGTTGGCGCCGTGCAGGCCGGTGCAGGCGGTCTCGCCGATCGCATACAGGCCCGCCACATCGCTGCGGCCTTGCAGGTCGGTCAATACGCCACCGCAGGTGTAATGCGCGGCCGGCACCACCGGAATCGGCTGGCGCGTGATGTCTATGCCGAGTTCGAGGCAGCGCTTGAGGATGTTGGGGAAATGTTCCTGTAAAAACGCCGGGCTCTGGTGCGAGATGTCCAGGTAGACGCAGTCCAGGCCGTGCTTTTTCATTTCGAAGTCGATGGCGCGCGCCACCACGTCGCGCGGCGCGAGTTCGGCACGTTCGTCATGCGCCGGCATGAAGCGCCCGCCGCCGGCCGAGGGCGGCAGCAGCAGCTTGCCGCCTTCGCCGCGCACGGCTTCGGTGATCAAAAAGGATTTGGCCTCGGGGTGGTAGAGGCAGGTCGGGTGGAACTGGATGAACTCCATATTGCCCACTCGGCAGCCCGCGCGCCAGGCGGCGGCAATGCCGTCGCCGGTGGCGGTGTCGGGGTTGGTTGAATAAAGGTAGACCTTGCCCGCGCCGCCCGTCGCCAGAATCGTCTGGCCAGCGCCGAAGGTCAGCACCTGGCCGCCGGCCGTGTCGAGCACATAGGCGCCGTGGCAGCGTTTGCCGGACCGCTTGAGTTGGCGGTCGGTGATGAGGTCGACCAGCATGTGGTGCTCAAACAGCGTGATGCCCGGCGTGGCGCGCACCCGCTCTATCAGCGTGCGCTGCACGGCAGCGCCGGTGGCGTCGGCCGCGTGCACGATGCGGCGCTGGCTGTGGCCGCCTTCGCGGGTCAGGTGCAGCTCGCCTGGGTGCTCGCCGTCTTCAGAAAACGCCACACCCAATTTACGCAGCCAGGCGATGGCCCCGGGCGCGCCCTGCACCACGGCCTGCGTGGCCGGCAGGTCGCACAGGCCGGCGCCGGCGACCAGGGTGTCTGCTACGTGCTGCGCCAGCGTGTCGCCTACAGCCAGCACGGCGGCCATGCCGCCCTGGGCCCAGGCGCTGGAGCCGTCATTGAGTTCGCGTTTGGTGACCACCGCCACGCGCCGTCCCGGGGCCAGCAGCAGCGCGGCGGCCAGGCCGGCCAGGCCGCTGCCGATGATGAGGACGTCAAAGGCGTGCTGCGGCGGGGCCGGCAAGCGTGTCATTGAAGGATGAAGGGTTGGGGCCTAAGCCGGCGTGTACGCCAGGCGCACATAGATGGGCGCGAAGGCCTCGGCCTGCGTGACTTCGAGCAGGCCTTCCTTGGAGAGCTCCAGCAGCGCGATAAAGGTCACGACCAGCACCGGCATGCCGCGCGCGGCGTCGAACAGCTCTTCGAACTCCAGGAACTTGCGGCCCTGCAGCTTGCGCAGCACGATACTCATGTGTTCTCGCACCGAGAGTTCTTCGCGGCTGATCACGTGGTGCTGGATCAGGCGGGCGCGCTTGACGATGTCGCGCCAGGCTTCCTGCAGGTCGACCACGTTGACGTCGGGAAAGCGCGGCTGCAGCGACTGCTCGACATAGACCTGGGCGCGCAGGAAGTCGCGGCCGAACTGCGGCACTTCGTTGAGCTTGTGGGCGGCCAGCTTGATCTGCTCGTACTCGAGCAGGCGGCGCACCAACTCGGCGCGTGGATCTTCAGGTTCCTGGCCCTCGGCCACTTTTTTGGGCGGCAGCAGCATGCGCGACTTGATCTCGATCAGCATGGCCGCCATCAGCAGGTATTCGGCCGCCAGCTCGAGGTTGGTGGCGCGAATCTCGTCGACGTAGGTCAGGTACTGGCGTGTGACCGCCGCCATCGGGATGTCGAGGATGTTGAAGTTCTGCTTGCGGATCAGGTAGAGCAGCAAGTCCAGCGGGCCCTCGAAGGCCTCGAGGAAAACCTGCAGTGCATCCGGCGGGATGTACAGGTCGTGCGGCATGGCGAACAGCGGCTCGCCATACAGGCGGGCCAGCGCGACCTGGTCTATCACCGCGGGCATGTCCGTGCCTGGCGCCTCAGGCTGCGCCTGGCCGGCGGCCGGCGGCAGTTCCTGGGGAGCGGGAGGGAAATGGGGCTGGGACATGAAAAAAGCAGCGGCTGCGGTCGTCGCGAAGGGCTGTGGCGCCCTTATTTGCCGTTGGGGTGGCTGCTGGTGCCGTAGACGTAGGGCTGCTGGGGTACGCGGGCTTCGCCGTATTCGGCCTGCTCGGTCCGGTTCAGGTTCTTGTCCCACAACAGGGCGCGCCCGGCGCGCTGTTCGGCCTCCAGCGTGGGCTTTTGGGCCTTGAGCTGGTCGATGAATTGCGTCGTGTCGGAGGTGTAGTCGGAGCGACGGAAGATGTTGAGGAGGGCCATGGGGTCTAAACTGCCTGAAACGTATAGTGGGCTGATTTTACCGGGGTCTGCCATGCCTTCCTTGTTTCCGTCCTTTTCGCCCTTGTTACCGGCCCAAAAGGGCGGTTCCCCCGCCTTTTCATCAAGAAGGATGTTTGCCTGTATGGGTCTGCTGTCATTTGTCCTGGGCCTGGTGGGCTGCGACCCGCAGCGCATCGCCGAACTCGAGGAGGGCGTGGCCACCGAAGCCGACGTGCGCGCCCGCTTCGGCGAGCCCGAAAAAATCTGGACCGCGGCTGACATGGCCGACACGCCCCTGCCCGGCGCGGCCGCGGCGCCGGGCGCCCGCACCTTTGAATACAACCGCCAGCCGCAGGGCCAGGTCAATTACATGATCACGATAGGCGCCGACGGCAAGATGAGTGCGCTCAGGCAGGTGCTCACGCCGCAGAACTTTGAGAAGGTGCTGCCCGGCATGCGCATGGAGCAGGTGCGCAAGATGCTCGGCAAGCCCATGAAGGTCACGCCCTATGCGCTCAAGCAGGAAACCCATTACGACTGGCGCTACCTGGCCCCGCCATCGACGGCGCGCATCTTCACGGTGGTGTTTGACGCCGACCTGAAGGTCAAGGGCACGGCCTCGGTGGACGAGGAGAGCATCAGCCCCTCCGGCGGTACCCGCTGAGTCGCTCACAAAACCCTCCTGGCGTTGTTGCGCCGCCTTGCCGTGCTGGTGCACTGTCTGCGGCGGCGCGCCTAGCCAGGACCGCTTCGCTGGGCTTTGTG
>NZ_JBFUBY010000150.1:0-19870 GCF_056405515.1 Polaromonas sp. P1_G2 | reverse complement strand
AACCAACCCTCAGGGAGGTCGGGCTTGTCGCGCGTCACGACCTGCAACTGGGCGGCGGCCTCGGCATAACGCTGGGCGTCCAGCAGCGCCCGGGCATAGCCCATCCTGATTTCAGGCATGGCTTTGGGGTTGCCGTCGAAATAATTGCGGATCACAGTTTCGGCTTCGGGCAGCTTGGGGTCCATCAATTCAAGCGCCACCAGCGCTGGGCCTTCGGCGCGCGGGTCGGCAGCCTGGCCGCGCCGGGCCGCGGCAAGCGCGCCATTGGCGTCGCCCGCGGCCAGGCGCATGCGCGCGACGGTGGTCCAGGCGGCGCCCGCGGTGGCGGGATTGCCCAGGTGGTCGGCCAGGGCTTCTTCCACCACGGTGCTGGCCAGTTTTTTGTCTGTTGCGCGGGCGTACACGCGCGGTACAGACGTCAGGACGGACGGCCGCTCCACATCCGGTGCCAGTTTGATTTCGGTTTGCAGCGGCTCCACCGTGTCGGCAATCCGGTTGAGCGCCACCAGGATTTGCAGCACGTAACGGTTGGCCTCGCGCGAGGTGGGCTGGTCCTGCTTCCAGGCCCGGGCCGACTGCAGGGCGGCGTCGCCCGAGCGCGACTGCAGGGCGATGTCGGTGGCGCGCTGGTAAAGCTGGGCGTCGCCGGTTTTCCGGGCGGCGTCCAGCATCAGGGCGAAGCCGGCGGCGGGCTCGCCGTCCTGCAGGGTCATTTCACCGACCAGCAGTTGGTAAAACAGGGCGCTGTCCAGAAGCGAGGAGGGGGTGGATTCCTGCGCGGCCTTGGCTTCGACCAGTGTGGCGGGCGCGGCGGAAACCGGCTCGTCGGTCTGCGCCAGGGCCAGGGGTGCGACAAACCACAGGCCGCTGAGGGCAAGGCCGGCAAGGCCAGATTTTTTCTTCATCGAACCATGATAATTGATGCTTCCGGGTCGCGCTCCCGCTTTACCCTGCCGCCTTGAAAGCTTTTGTGGCCGGCATTGCGCGGCGCCGCGAACCACCCCCCCTTGCGCCCGCAGACCGGCGCCCCTAGCTGCCAAACCTATGCCTGAACTGCCGGAAGTCGAAGTCACCCGCCTGAGTTTTGCGGACCGCATCGCGGGCGCGCGCATCGAGCGCGTCGAAATGGGCAAACCCCTGCGCTGGCCCCTGGGCTGCCAGCCGCGCCAACTGGTCGGCCGGCAGGTGCTCGCGGTTCGCCGGCGCGGCAAATACCTGCTGGTGGACTTGAGCGACGGCCTGTTGATGATCCACCTGGGCATGTCCGGCAGCGTGAGCTTTGGCGCCGGCTTTCCCGCGCCTGGCAAGCACGACCACTTCGACATGGTGACCAGCCTGGGAACCCTGAGGCTCAACGACCCGCGCCGTTTTGGTGCGGTGGTCTATGCCGGCGGCGAAAACACCCCAGCCGCGCAAAAGCTGCTCGGCCGCCTGGGCGTGGAGCCGCTCAGTGACGCTTTTGACGCCGCCGATTTTCACCAGGCGCTCAAACTGCGGCAAACGCCCATCAAACAAGTCCTGCTGGGCGGCGAGGCGGTGGTGGGCGTCGGCAATATTTACGCCTCCGAGGCCTTGTTCCTGGCGGGCATACGGCCCACCACGCGGGCCAGCCGCATCAGCAAGCCGCGCGCGGCGCTGCTGCACGCGGCCATACGCCAGGTGCTGGCGCAGGCTGTTACAAAAGGCGGCAGCACCTTGCGGGACTTCTCGAATGCCTGGGGCGAATCCGGTTATTTCCAGCTGGAAGCCATGGTCTACGACCGGGCCGGCCAGCCTTGCCGGGTTTGCGCCGCGCCCGTCAAAAGCATCCGCCAGGGCCAGCGCTCGACTTTTTATTGCGCGACCTGCCAGAAACCCTGAACCCGGATACGTAGAGGCGCCAATAGGCCTTTCGGGGCGGCGATGCTATATTGACCGATCACACTTAACGGAAGACCGATGTCTTTTAACGAACAATTTGACCAGCATGGCCAGTGGCGGCGTGAATTTGCGCTTCGCCTGAAGCTGCTTGCTGAGTGGATGAAAGACCATGACCTGCTTGACGCTGCCGTCGAGGAGCGTTTGCAGCGGTTGGAGTCCCAGGTGCGTTCCGACAAGGTCATGGTGGCTTTTGTGGCGGAATTCTCGCGCGGCAAGTCCGAACTGATCAACGCGATCTTTTTTGYCGGCTACGGCCGCCGCATCATGCCGGCAAGCGCCGGCCGCACCACCATGTGCCCGACCGAGCTCGGTTACGACGCGGACGTGCCGCCTTGCCTGCGCCTGCTGCCCATCGAGACGCGTTTGCAGAAACAGGCGCTGATGGAGTGGCGCTCGGCCCCCGAAAAGTGGACGCGGCTGGACCTGGACGTCAACGATCCCGCCCAGCTGGCACAAGCCCTGGAAAAAGTCGCCGAAGTGCGCCACGTCACCAAGGATGAGGCCCGCGCGCTCGGCTTCTGGCACGACAACAGCCCGGACGACAACCCCCTGGCCGGCCCCGACGGCCTGATCGAAGTGCCCAAGTGGCGCCATGCCCTCATCAATATCGCGCACCCGCTGCTCAAGCAGGGCCTGGTGATCCTCGACACGCCGGGCCTGAACGCCATAGGCGCTGAGCCCGAGCTGACGGTGAGCCTGATTCCCCAGGCACATGCCGTGGTGTTCATCCTGGCCGCCGACACCGGCGTCACCAAGTCCGACCTGGCGATCTGGCGTGAACACCTGATCACCGAGGGCGAGGGCAGCGACGCGCGCCTGGTGGTGCTCAACAAGATAGACACGCTCTGGGACGCGCTGAGCACGCCCGAGCAAATCAAGGCGCAGATCGACCGGCAACGCGCGACCTCGGCCGAAATCCTGGGCCTGCCGGAATCGCAGGTTATCCCCGTCTCGGCCCAAAAGGGGCTGGTGGCCAAGGTGACCCGCGACAAGGCCTTGCTGGAAGCCAGCCACCTGCCGGCGCTCGAGCTCGCGCTGGGCCAGGGCGTGATGGGGCAGCGCCAGAAAATCCTGCGCTCGGCGGTAGCAGCCGGCATCGGCGAACTCCGGACGGAAGCCGGACGCGCCATGCACATTCGCCGGCGCGACCTGGCCGAGCAGATGATCGAGCTGCGCGGCCTGCGCGGCAAAAACGTCTCGGTGATCAAGCACATGCGCAGCCGCATCGAGCAGGAACAGGCCGAGTTCGACACCAGCGGTTCGAAGATCCACGCGGTGCGCTCGGTCCACCTCAAGATGCTGCGCGACCTGTTCAACCTCCTCAGCACGCCGACTCTCAAGGCCGAACTGGCCGAACTGACGCAGGCGCTGAAGCAGCCGGGTATCAAGCTGGGTGTCAAAAAAGCCTACGGGCAGACCTTCTCGCGCCTGCGCGAGGGGCTGCAGAAATCCCAGATCCTGAGCGGCGAGATCCAGTCCATGCTGACCGCGTCCTTCCGCCAGCTCAATGCCGAATTCAGCTTCTCGCTGCAGGCGCCCAAAGAGCCGGAACTGATCCGCTACGAACACGACCTCGAACTGATAGAGCGCAGCCACCTGCAGTACCTGGGGCTGAGCAATGTGATCAAGCTGTCCCAGGCGGACTTTTCCGAGCGCCTGGTGCGCGCGCTGGCCACGCGCCTGCGCGTGGTCTACGAGACCGCGCTGGGCGAGGTCGAGCTGTGGAACAAATCTGCAGCCTCGCAACTGGACGCCCAGTTGCGCGAGCGGCGCCGCAATTTCGGGCGCAGGCTGGAGGCCATTGAGCGCATCCAGCAGGCGGCATCGGGCCTGGACGAACGCATCGCCGAGATCGACGAGCAGGAAGGCGTGCTCAACGAGCTGGACAACAAGCTCACCGAGCTGACGGCCCACCTGATGGGCGGCACTTCTGCGCAAGACAAGGCGCAGGCCGCCGCAGCCGCCCAGAACGCGGCCGTTCCCGAGGCAGCCTGAGCCTTGCCGGCAGGTCAATCAGCCATCCAGCGCTTTTCCCCTCCCAGGGCGCAAAGCCGGAGATGAAGCAATCCGCCTTGCAAACCCTGCCTTCCGGTTTTTCCGGGGAAATCGTCCGCTGGCAAAGCACGCACGGGCGCAACAGCCTGCCCTGGCAGAACACGCGCGACCCTTATCGCGTGTGGCTGTCCGAGATCATGCTGCAGCAGACCCAGGTCGCCACCGTCCTCGATTACTACGCGCGCTTTCTTGAGCGCTTCCCCACGGTCGCCGAACTGGCCGCTGCCAGCGAAGACGAAGTGCTGGGCCTGTGGAGCGGGCTGGGCTACTACAGCCGCGCGCGCAACCTGCATCGCTGCGCCAAAGATGTCGTGGCCCTGCACGGCGGGCAATTTCCGGGCACGTCGGAGCAATTGCAGACATTGCCCGGCATAGGCCGCTCGACGGCGGCCGCCATTGCCTCTTTTTGCTTCGCTGAGCGTGTCGCGATCCTGGACGGCAACGTCAAGCGGGTGCTCACGCGGGTGCTGGGTTTTTCCGCCGACCTGGCGCAAGGCGCCAATGAAAAAGCATTGTGGAACCATGCGACGGAACTGTTGCCAACGCGCAAGCTGGCGGACACCATGCCGCGCTACACCCAGGGGCTGATGGATCTGGGCGCGACGATTTGCGCCGGGCGCCAGCCGCAGTGCCTGCTATGCCCGGTGCAGAAGCTGTGCCGCGGTTTTGCCGAAGGCGACCCCGGCAAATACCCCGTCAAGACACGCAAGCTCAAGCGCAGCGCCCAGGGCCTGAGCCTGTTGTGGGCGCAACGGCCTGACGGCTCGGTGTGGCTTGAAAGGCGTCCCGGCCGGGGCGTCTGGGGCGGCCTGTATTGCCTGCCGGTATTCGACAGCGATGACGAGCTGAAGGCGGTGCTGCCGCCCTCACTGCAATCGCGCCTCGATCCCCTGCCGCAGTTCGTCCATGTGCTCACACACAAGGATTTGTATTTGTCGCCGTGGGTAGCGGGCTTTGGCGCCGGCCAGGCATTGCCCAAAGCCGTGGTGTCGGAGGAGCGGCCGGGTGCCTGGTTCGGCCCCGATGCGTGGCCCGCGCTGGGCCTGCCCGCACCTATACGCAAGCTGCTCGCGCAAGACGCCTGAAGGCCGGTTTTCTTAACCGGCGTCGAGCTCGCGGTGTCGCTTCAGCGTGCGCCAGTGGGGGCTGAAAGCCGCCGCCAGTTCTTCGACCAAATAGACCGAACGGTGTTGGCCGCCGGTGCAGCCGATGGCGACCGTCACGTAGCTGCGGTGGTCGCGCACCAGCGCGTTCAGCCAGTGGCTGAGGAATTGCTCGATATGCCGGAACATGTCGCCGACCTCGGGATGCGCCTTGAGGTAATCCGCCACCGGTTCATCCCGCCCCGTGAGGTGGCGCAGGCCGGACTCATAGTGCGGATTGGGAAGCATGCGCACGTCGAAGACATAGTCGGCGTCCAGCGGCACGCCGCGCTTGAACGCGAAGGACTCGAACACCAGCGTCAGCTGGGTGGTGGGCGCGGAAATCAGCGACTTCACATAGCCCTGCAGCTGCGAGGACCGGATCATGCTGGTGTCCAGCACATGGGCCTGCTCGCGCATTTCGCCCAGCAGTTCGCGTTCCAGTTCGATGGCGTCCACCAGCGCGCGGTGCTGGTCGGAGGCGTCTATGCGCGACAGCGGGTGCAGCCGGCGCGTTTCCGAAAAGCGGCGCACCAGGGTTTCCGTGTTGGCGTCCAGGAACAGCGACTGCACCACCACGCCGGACTCGCGCAGCTGGCGCAGCTGCTGGGGCACCAGCGGCAGAGAGGTCGCGCTGCGCACGTCCATGGCGATCGCGACTTTTTGCGCGCCATGCTTCTGTTCCAGCGCCACGAAAGGCGTGAGCAGCTCGGGGGGCAGGTTGTCGACGCAGTAGTAGCCGGCGTCCTCCAGCGCGTGCAGGGCGACGGATTTTCCCGAGCCCGACATGCCGGTGATGAGGACCATTTCCAGCGTAGCCATCACTGCCCCAGCATTTCCTTGGCGTGCGCCAGCGTGGTGCCGGAAAGGCGTTCGCCGCCCAGCATGCGGGCGATCTCGGCCACGCGCTGCTCGCCGTTGACATGGTCGACCGCGCTCAGGGTGACGCCGTTCTCGGAGCGCTTGGCGACCACCAGGTGCTGGTCGGCGCAGGCCGCCACCTGGGGCAAATGGGTGACGGCCATGACCTGGCGGTCCTTGCCYAACTGTTTCATGAGGCGGCCCACGGTTTCGGCGACGGCGCCGCCCACGCCTGAATCCACCTCGTCAAAAATCAGGGTCTCAGCCTGCCCGAGTTGGCTGGTGGTGACGGCGATGGCCAGCGCGATGCGGGACAGCTCACCGCCCGAAGCCACCTTGCCGACGGGGCGCGGCGTGCTGCCGCTGTGGCCGGCCACCAGGAATTCGGCCTGTTCCAGGCCGTGCTGGGCGGGTTGTTCAAGTTTGGCCAGCGCCACGTCGAATTTGCCGCCCTGCATGCCCAGGCCTTGCATGGCCTGGGTGATGGCCTTGGCGAGTTTGGGGGCGGCCTTGGCGCGRGCCTTGGACACCTGGCCGGCTTCCTCGAGGTAGGCCGCCTTGGCCGCGGCTTCGTTCTTCTCAAGCTGGGCCAGGTCGGCCGCGGCATTGAGTTTTTGCAGTTCGGCCTGCCAGGATGCCAGCAGCTCGGGCAGCTCGGCCGGCGTGCGTTTGTAGCGGCGCGCCAGGCTGACCCACTGCGACAGGCGCTCGTCCAGTTCAGCGAGCCGCTGCGGCTCGAGCTCGGCATGGCGGGCATAGCCGTTGAGCGAGTGGACCGTGTCTTCCATCTGCGCCAGCGCGCCGTTCAGGACTTCCACCATAGCCTTGAACTCGGGTTCTATGTGTTCCTGGTTTTGCAGCGCCGCAATCGCGCGGCCCAACAGCGCATTGGCATTGTCGTCGGATTCCTGCAATGCATCGACGGCGGTTTGCACCGCGTCGCGCAGGGCCTGGGCGTTGGACAGGCGCCCGTGCTGGGCATTGAGTTCGTCCCACTCGTCGGCACCGGGCGCGAGTTTGTCCAGTTCGCCGATCTGCCAGGCCAGTCGCTCGCGTTCGCGCTGCAGGCTGTCCTGGGCATCGCGTGCCTCCAGCAGCGTCTTCTGGGCCAGGCGCCACTGCTGCCAGCGGCGCGAGAGTTCATCCGTGGAAACGTCCGCATAGGAGTCCAGCAGGCCGCGCACCGCGTCGGGCCGGGTCAGGCTTTGCCAGGCATGCTGGCCGTGGATGTCCACCAGCTGGTCGGCGATCTCCTTGAGCTGCGTGGCGGTTGCCGCGCTGCCGTTGATCCAGGCGCGGCTTTTGCCTTGCACGTCTATCGTGCGGCGCAAGAGCAGGCTGTCGCCGCCGTCGAAGCCGGCTTGCTCCAGCCAGGCGGCCAGGCCCTTGGGGCTGTCGAACTCGACGCTGATCTCGCAGCGGGCCGCGCCTTCGCGTATCACGCCGGCATCGGCGCGCGCGCCCAGGGCCAGTTGCAGGGCATCGATCAGGATGGATTTGCCGGCGCCGGTCTCACCGGTGAGCACCGTGAACCCACCGGACAGGTCCAGCTCGAGTTCGTGGACGATGACGAAATCGCGAAGCGAGATGCTTTTGAGGCTCATAAATAAATCCGCGCCGTTCAGGCCACGCCTTCATTCCAGTGAAGTTTTTTGCGCAAGGTGTCGAAGTAGCTCCAGCCCTTGGGGTGCAGAAAGCGCATCTGGTGCTCCGAGCGCCTGACGGTGATGCGGTCGCCGTGCAGCAGGCTGGCCAGCGACTGCATGTCGAAGTTGGCGCTGGCGTCACGCCCCGCGACGATTTC
The DNA here is from genome assembly GCF_056405515.1 of Polaromonas sp. P1_G2. NCBI lineage: Bacteria > Pseudomonadati > Pseudomonadota > Betaproteobacteria > Burkholderiales > Comamonadaceae > Polaromonas > Polaromonas sp. P1_G2. Next base: position 12,088 of record NZ_JBFUBY010000150.1, on the reverse strand, counting down.
AATCGTGATCTCGCCGGAGTCCGACAGCACGATGGGCCGGTTCGACAGTGTGTGCGGCGCAATGGGCGCCAGCACCCAGCCGGCAATCGAGGGGTGGAGCAGGGGCCCGCCGGCGGACAGCGCGTAGGCCGTGGAGCCGGTGGGCGAGGCGATGATCAGGCCGTCGGCGCGCTGGTTGGCCACGAAGCGGCCGTCCACCTCGACGCGAAGCTCCACCATGCCGGCGGTCGCTCCGCGGTTGACCACCACGTCGTTCATGGCGGTGGCGCTGAAAACGCAGCGGCCGTCGCGCACAACCTTGGCCTGCATCATCCAGCGGCGGTCTTCCTCGTACTCGCCGCGCAGCATGGGAATCAGGGTGGCTTGGTAGTGCTCGAAGGCAATGTCGGTGATGAAACCGAGCCGGCCCTGGTTGATGCCCACCAGCGGGATGCCGAACTGCGCCAGCAGCCGGCCTATGCCCAGCATGGTGCCGTCGCCGCCGACCACCAGGGCCAGGTCGCACTGCGCGCCTATGCCGGCTGCGTCCAGTGTGGGGAATTGCGTGAGGCCGGTGTTGCTGGCGGTGTCCTGCTCGATTGCCACCTCGCAGCCCTGGGTGCCCAGGAAATGCGCGATGTCCTCCAGCGCCGACCGGGAACCCTGTGCGTGGTACTTGCCGATCAGTGCGACATGGCGGAATTGCGATTTCATCGGCAAATTACATCACAACATCCGCCCCAAGCTTCGTAGAATGTCGGCATGCTTGATGATCGTGCGCGGTTGCTTCTCAAGGCGCTGGTGGAGCGCTACATTGCCGATGGGCAGCCGGTGGGTTCACGCACGCTGTCCAAGGCCTCGGGCCTGGAGCTATCCCCCGCCACCATACGCAACGTGATGAGCGACCTCGAGGAGCTCGGCCTGATCGTCAGCCCGCACACCTCGGCCGGCCGCATCCCCACGGCGCGCGGCTACCGCCTCTTCGTCGACACCATGCTGACCACGCAGCGCGACTCCTTTCCCGCTGTGGGCCAGATAGGCGCCCCCCGGCTGGCGCCCGACCAGCCGCAAAAAGTGCTCAGCAATGCGGCGCACATGCTCTCCAGCCTGTCGCAATTCGTCGGTGTGGTCATGGCGCCGCGCCGCACTTCGGTGTTCCGCCACATTGAATTTTTGCGCCTGTCCGAAAAACGCTTTCTCGTGATCATCGTGTCGCCCGACGGCGACGTGCAGAACCGGGTCATCTTCACCGAGGCCGACTACAGCCAGTCGCAACTCGTGGAGGCCGCCAATTTCCTCAATTCACACTACGCCGGCATGGCGATAGAGGAAGTGCGCGAGCGCCTGAAAAACGAGGTCGAGGCGCTGCGCGGCGAGATTGCCACGCTGATGCAGGCTGCGGTCAAGGTCAGCTCCGAAGCCATCGAATCGCGCGACGAAGTCGTCATCTCAGGGGAGCGCAACCTGCTGGCCGTCAGCGATTTTTCCGGCGACATGGGCAACCTGCGCAAGCTGTTCGACCTGTTCGAGCAAAAGGCGCAGCTGATGCGCCTGCTCGACGTGTCCAGCCGTGCCGAGGGCGTTCGTATCTACATAGGCGGCGAAAGCCAGGTCATTCCCTACCAGGAGCTGTCGGTGGTGACGGCGCCTTACGAGGTCGACGGCCAGGTGGTGGGCACGCTGGGCGTCATCGGCCCCATGCGCATGCCCTACGAAAAAATGATCCAGATCGTCGACATCACCTCCAAACTGGTCAGTACGGCCCTCAGCCACAGCAAGTAGGCTCGTGAGCAGGTCCCCGCAGGCCCTTACAATCTCCCTCTTGTGTGGGGCGTTAGCTCAGTTGGTTAGAGCAGAGGACTCATAATCCTTTGGTCGAGTGTTCAAGTCACTCACGCCCTACCATTTAAATAAGCTATAATTTGAGGCTTAGCGGCTGTAGCTCAGTTGGATAGAGTACTTGGCTACGAACCAAGGGGTCGTGGGTTCAATTCCTGCCAGCCGCACCACTTTTATTAGTGATTTCAATAGCTTAGAGGCTTACCCCTCTAGGCTATTTTTCTTTGCGCAGGGCTTTTTAGTGGTTTTCAGGGGCTGTACGTCCACCAGCCGCTCCGCTATTCTGGAGGCTCATTCCGGAGGAGAAACATGGGATCACTGAACGTCGAGGACCACGGCGACTGGCTGAGTTTTGGCCTGTCGCACGCAGGCAGCACCATTCCGGTCAGGATTTCGCGCGAGGCGATGGAGGAGTTCTTCGGCGCCGTGCCGGAGCCGGACTCGACGAGCCCGCGCTCGCGCCCCTGCCTGCGGGCGGCAAAAACTACATCACGCCGCAAGGCTATGAGCGCCTGCGCAGCGAACTGCTGGACCTGATCGACAACGAGCGGCCGAAAATGGTGGAAATCGTCCACTGGGCGGCCAGCAACGGCGACCGCTCGGAAAACGGCGACTACCACTACGGCAAAAAGCGCCTGCGGGAAATCGACAGGCGCATCCGCTTCCTGACGCAGAGGTTGGAGATCGCGGAAATCAGCAACCCCTCCATCCACCACGGCAGCGACCAGGTCTTTTTCGGCGCGACCGTGAGTTATGCCGATGACAGCGGCGCAGAGCGCATGGTGACCATCCTCGGCATCGACGAGGCCAACAGCGCCCTGGGGCAAATCAGCTGGATATCGCCCGTCGCCAGGGCGTTGCTCAAGTCGCGGGTGGGGGATGAGGTGAGCCTCGTGACGCCGCAAGGCCTGCAGACGCTGGAGGTGCTCAAGGTGGACTACCCGGCGCCCGACGAACGCACGGCCGGTTAAGCGGCAGGCTAGCCGGTCGACTTGGCGCGCTGAACCCGCAGCACTGAGGGCGTGCGCTTGACACTGCGCAGGGCCGAAGCCAGGTGCACGCGGTCACGTACCGCTACGCCAAAACGCAGGTCGGTCGCGTCGTGCGAGGGCTCCTGCTCCATGTCGACGTGGGTGATGTCGGCCTCGGCGCTGGCCAGCGCGGCCGCAACGCGTGCCAGCACGCCCTTGCCGTTGGACACCGTGACCAGCAGGTTGGTCTCAAAAGTGCGCACCGGTTCGTCCGACCAGTCGACCGCGATGAAGCGCTCACTGTCGCGGTGCTGCAGGCGCTTGGCGACGGCGCAGTCGTCAGTGTGTATGACCAGGCCCTCGCCGCGGCCCAGGTAGCCGACGATGCCGTCGCCTGGAATGGGCCGGCAGCAGGGCGCGAACTGCACCGAGGCGCCTTCGCTGCCGTCTATCACCAGGGCGCCTTGCGACACCGACTCATGGGCGGTGTAGCGCTCGCGGCTCATCAGCAGCGCATTGGGTTTTTCGCCGGTCTCGGCGAGCAAGGTCACGATGCGCTTGGCGACCATGCTGGCAATCCGTTTGCCCAGGCCGATGTCGGTCAGCAAATCGGCACGCGTGCGGTTGCCGGTAAAGCGCAGGATTTTTTCCCAGGTACCGTGATGGGCCTCGTCGTCCTCGGGCAGGCGTTCGCGTTCTATGCCCTCGGCGCGCAGCGCCTGGGCCAGCATTTTTTCGCCCAGGTCCTGCGATTCCGACAGCGCCATGGTCTTCAGGTGGTGGCGTATCTTGGAACGCGCCTTGCCTGTGCGCACAAAACCCAGCCAGCCAGGGTTGGGGCTGGAGACGGAAGCCGTGATGATCTCGATAACGTCGCCGTTGTGCAGTTCGGAGCGCAGCGGTACCTGCTCGCCATTGACCTTGGCGGCTACTGCGCGATGGCCCACATCGCTGTGGATGGCATAGGCGAAGTCCACGATCGTCGCGCCGCGCGGCATGGCCATGATCTGGCTTTTCGGCGTGAATACATAAACCGCTTCGGGGAACAGGTCGATCTTGACGTGGTCCCAGAACTCGGCCGCGTCACGCGTTTCATGCTGGATGTCGAGCAGCGACTGCAGCCACTGCGTGCCCAGGCGCTGCGAGGCGTCGCTGTCCGGGTCCGTAGCCTTGTACAGCCAGTGGGCCGCCACGCCGGATTCGGCCACCACATGCATGGCCTCGGTGCGCATCTGGAACTCGATATTCGTGCCGAAGGGGCCGACCAGGGTGGTGTGCAGCGACTGGTAGCCGTTGATCTTGGGGATCGCGATGTAGTCCTTGAACTTGCCGGGCAGGGGCTTGTAGAGCTGGTGCAGCACGCCCATCGCGGTGTAGCAGGCGGTCAGGTCCTTCACGATCACCCGAAAGCCGTAGAGGTCGGTGACCTGGGCGAAGGACAGGTGTTTCTCGTCCATCTTGCGGTAGATGGAATACAGCGTCTTTTCGCGCCCGGAGATCAGCACGGGCACCTGCGCGTTGGTAAAAGCCGATTCGACTTCGCCTTGAACCCGCTTGATCACGTCGCGCCGGCGGCCGCGCGCCTTTTGCAGCGCCTTGGTCAGGGTCGCATAGCGCCAGGGGTGCAGGTGCTGGAAGGACAGGTCCTGCAGTTCGCGGTAGGTGGTGTTCAGGCCCAGGCGGTGGGCGATGGGCGCATAGATATCGAGGGTTTCGCGCGAGATTCGGGTCCACTTGGCGCGCGGGACGTCGCCCAGCGTGCGCATGTTGTGGGTGCGGTCGGCGAGTTTGATCAAGATGACCCGAACGTCGCGCGCCATGGCCAGCAGCATCTTGCGGAARGACTCRGCCTGGTTTTCCTCSCGGGTGTTGAATTCCAGCTTYTCGAGYTTGGTCAGCCCGTCCACCAGTTCRGCCACCGGGGCGCCGAAGCGCTCTATCAATTCGGGCTTGGTGACGCCGCAGTCTTCAATCGCGTCGTGCAGCAGGGCGGCCATGAGAGCCTGCGCGTCCAGCTTCCATTCGGCGCACTGCTGCGCCACGGCGATCGGGTGGGTGATGTAGGGTTCGCCGCTGTTGCGCAGCTGGCCCAGGTGGGCCTCATCGGCAAAACGGTAGGCGCGGCGGACATTGTCGATGTCGGCGGCGCTCAGGTAGTCCAGCCTGGCCGTGAGCGCGGCAAAACTCGCGGCCGCGGCATTGGCGGCGGCCGGGGTCGATTTGCTGGCAACAACGGGCGAAAGCATGGCGCTCATGCCTTAAATGTATCGCGGCATGAAAAAAACCTGAAAAAAATGGACTTTGGATGCCCCGAAATGAAAAAAGCACCGATATTCGGTGCTTTTTGCGAGCCTGAACAGTGTTTCAGGAGGGGACTTTTTTCAGCATTTCAAGGCCGATCTTGCCGTCGGCGATTTCGCGCAGGGCGGTCACGCCGGGCTTGTTCTTGCTTTCGATCTTGGGGGCATGGCCCTGGCTCAGCATGCGCGCGCGGTAGGTCGCGGCCAGCACCAGCTGGAAGCGGTTCGGGATTTTTTCGAGGCAATCTTCGACGGTAATGCGGGCCATGGTGATCTCCGGTGTGATCGATAAGGTGAAAAGCGCTGAAATCAGGGAATTTGAAGGGCCTGGAAGGTCTCGGCACGGGCGCGTCGCTGGGCCGAAAACTTGAGCCGCTGGGCATGCACAATGGTTTTCAGGTCGAAAACTGCCCGCTCAAACAACTCGTTGATTATAACGAAGTCGAATTCCCGGGCCTGGGCCATCTCGGTGCCGGCGTTTTTGAGCCGCAGCTCGATGACCTCGGGGCTGTCCTCGCCACGCCGTTGCAGGCGGGAGCGCAGTTCTTCCCAGCTGGGCGGCAGGATGAAGATCAGCACCGCGTTGGCGAAAATCCGCTTGATGTTGATGGCGCCCTGGAAGTCGATCTCCAGGATCACATCGGCGCCATGGGCCACCCGCTCCTCGATGGTTTGCCGCGAGGTGCCGTAGCGGTGGCCGTGCACATGGGCCCACTCCAGGAAGGCGTCGCGAGACACCATACCGTCGAATTCCTCGGGCGACAGGAAAAAGTACTCCCTGCCGTGCTTTTCCTGCCCACGCGGAGGGCGGGTGGTGTGCGACACCGAAGGCTGGATGCGTGAATCCAGCTCCATCAGGGCCTTCACCAAGCTGGATTTTCCCGCCCCGCTGGGGGCGGCCACGACAAAAAGGTTTCCGGGATAGTCCATGCGTACAGGTCGTTGAGTGCTTATTTACTAGAGGGGGCGAGGGGCTGTCGGGCGTTTTAGGGGCTTATTCGATGTTCTGGACCTGCTCGCGGATCTGCTCGATCAGCACCTTCATGTCCACGGAAATGCGGGTCAGGTCCAGCGACGCGGATTTGGAGCCCAGTGTATTGGCTTCACGGTGCAGTTCCTGGATCAGGAAGTCCAGGCGTTTTCCCAGTTCCCCGCCGCTGGCGAGCAGGCGGTCGATTTCGTCGAGGTGGGACGACAGCCGGGTGATTTCTTCCGCCACGTCGATCCGGATGGCGAAGGCCGTGGCCTCGGTCAGAGCCCGGTCCTGGGCGATTTCCGGCAGCGCGCCGCCGTCGGACAGGGCCATGGCTTCTTTCCAGCGCTCCAGGAAGCGGGTTTTCTGCTGCTCCACCAGCTTGGGGACCATGGGCACGGCCAGCGCGGCCAGCGCCCGTAGCTGCGCAGTACGGTCCAGCAGCATCTCCGCGAGGCGGGCCCCTTCCCGTTCGCGGGCCGCCATCAGTTCTTTCAGGGCTTTTTTTGCCAGCTTGAGCAGCTCATCGCTGTAATCGTGTGGTTTTTTGTCTTCATTCGTCGCAATTCTGAGAATATCTGCGACGCTGAGCGCCCCCGCCTGCGGCAGCCAGGACTTGATGCTGTCTTCCAGCGAGCCCAGGCGCTGCAAGGTGGCCGACGAGGGCGCGCGCAGGTTGCCCGACGAGGCGCTTTCCAGCGACACCCGCACTTCGACCTTGCCGCGCTTGAGCTTGCCGGTGAGCAGTTCGCGCAGGGCTGGTTCGGCCTGCCGCAGTTCGTCGGGCAGGCGGAAGGCCAGGTCCAGGAACCGGCTGTTGACGGAGCGTATTTCGACGCCCAGACGGGAGCTGGCGTCCGGGCCCGATTCAGTTTCCGGGGCGGACTGCGCCATGCTCGATTGCACGGTTGCATAACCCGTCATGCTGTAAACTGACATTTGTAGATACGCTTTACTAGAGAGAGAACCAAGACCCAGGCCGACATTGTCTCGCCCGGGCAAGCCCAAATTATGTCAAAGGTCAAGCCTGCACCGTTGCCGCCCGACACCGTGATTGGTGGCTATCGTGTTGTGCGAAAGCTTTCGGCCGGAGGCTTCGGGGTAGTTTACTTGGCCGTCGACAACGAGGGCCAGCAGGTCGCCATCAAGGAATACCTGCCGTCTTCCCTGGCCAGCCGTTCGCCGGGTGAGCTGCTTCCCCAGGTCCAGCCTGAAAAACTCTCGCTGTACCGCCTGGGCCTCAAGAGTTTCTTTGAAGAGGGCCGCTCCCTCGCCCAGATTTCCCACGGTTCCGTCGTCAGCGTGCTGAACTTCTTCCGCGAGAACGAAACCGTCTACATGGTGATGAATTACCTGGAAGGCGGCACCTTGCAGGACTTCATCATCACGGCCCGCGAACTCAAAAAGCAGAAGGTTTTCCGCGAATCGACGATCCGCTCGCTGTTCGACGAAATCCTGCGCGGCCTGCGCATCGTGCACCAGCACAAGATGCTGCACCTGGACATCAAGCCCGCCAACATCTTCATCACCGACGACAACCGCGCCGTGATGATCGACTTCGGAGCCGCCCGCGAGGTGCTGAGCAAGGAAGGCAACTTCATTCGCCCCATGTACACGCCCGGCTTCGCCGCGCCCGAGATGTACCGCCGCGATTCCTCCATGGGCCCCTGGACTGACATTTACGCCATCGGCGCCTGCATTTACGCCACCATGCAGGGCTACCCTCCCAACGACGCGCCCCAACGCCTTGAAAAAGACCGTCTGTCGCTTGCCCTGTCGCGCTTGCGTGGCGTCTATTCCGATAACCTGATCGAGGTTGTAGAGTGGTGCATGTCGCTCGATCCGCTGTCCCGTCCCCAATCGGTTTTCGCCCTGCAAAAAGAGCTGAGCCGGGAGGGTGAGCGCCGCTACACCAAGCTCACCGTCAGCGAAAAGGTTCGCCTGCAGTTTGACAACATGGTGTCCGACACCAAAAAATCAGCGCGCAAAGCCACCGGCTACGCGACCAAATTCAAATGAAATTCTCAGTCTTTCAGGTCAGCCGCAAAGGCGGGCGCGWAAAGAACGAAGACCGCATGGGCTATTGCTACACGCGCGAATCGGGCCTCTTCGTGCTGGCCGACGGCATGGGCGGCCATCCTGAAGGCGAAGTGGCAGCCCAGCTCGCCCTGCAGACCATCTCGGCGCTCTACCAGAAGGAAGCGCGCCCCGTCATTGAAGACACCACCGAGTTCCTCTCCACCGCCCTGATGGCGGCGCACCACCAGATCATCCGCTACGCCAGCGAAAAAGGCATGCTGGACACCCCCCGCACCACGCTGGTGGCCGCCATCCTGCAGGGCACGGGCGCCACCTGGGTGCACTGCGGCGATTCGCGCCTTTACGTCGTGCGTGACGGCGAACTGCTCACGCGCACCCGCGACCACTCCTACCTTGAACAGCAAAGCGCCGGCGTGATCAAGCTCGAGCGCATCAACCGCAACATCCTGTTCACTTGCCTGGGCTCGCCCACCAAGCCCGTCTTCGACGTCGCCGGCCCCGTCACCCTGCAGCAGGGCGACAAGCTGCTGCTGTGCTCCGACGGCCTCTGGGGCAGCCTCAGCGACGCCGAAATCGTGCGCCAGCTGGCCAGCAAGGGCGTGTCCGACGCCGTGCCGGATCTGGTCGAAAATGCCCTGCGCACCGGCGGCGAGCATAGCGACAACGTCACCGTGCTGGCCATGGAGTGGGAAACGCCCGACGCCTTCGAGTCCACCCGCGGCGTCTCCACCGACAGCATCATGGACGGCGTGTTCGCCTCGACCATCCAGGCCGGCGTGCTCGACACCATGGTCGACGACCTCGACGAGGCCACCATCGAACGCTCGATCGCCGAGATCAACGAAGCCATACGCCGTTCGGCCGCCAGAAAAGCCTGATACCGGGGCCGGCGCCGCAAGGCGCCTCGTTCCCGGCTCTCCTTTTCGTTTTACTTTTTTTCGCTTTATTTTCTCCGGCGTTTTTGCCAGAAAGCCATTTCCATGAGCCAGTTTGAACGAAGCGGCGCGCGCGCCGCCGACGCCCTGCGCGGCGTGCGCATCACCCGCCACTACACCGCCTACGCTGAAGGTTCGGTGCTGATCGAATTCGGCGGCACCAAGGTGCTGTGCACTGCCTCCGTCGAAGAAAAAGTCCCCGGCCACAAAAAAGGCAGCGGCGAAGGCTGGGTCACCGCCGAATACGGCATGCTGCCCCGCGCTACCCATACCCGCAGCGACCGCGAGGCCGCACGCGGCAAACAAAGCGGCCGCACGCAAGAGATTCAGCGCCTCATCGGCCGCTCCATGCGCTCGGTGTTTGACCTGAAAAAACTCGGTGAACGCACCATCCACCTTGACTGCGACGTCATCCAGGCCGACGGCGGCACCCGCACCGCCAGCATCACCGGCGCCTTCGTCGCGGCGCAGGACGCCGTCAATACCTTGATCGCCAGCGGCAAGCTCACGCAAAGCCCCATCATCGACCACGTCGCCGCCATCTCCGTCGGCATCGTGCAGGGCACGCCGCTGCTGGACCTTGAATACACCGAAGACTCCGCCTGCGACACCGATATGAATGTCGTCATGACCGGCGCCGGCAACTATGTGGAAGTGCAGGGCACGGCTGAAGGCGCCGCGTTTTCGCGCAAGGAAATGGACGCGCTGCTCGTGCTCGCCGAAAAAGGCATCACCGAGTTGGTCGATCTGCAGAAGCAGTCGCTGGCTGCCTGAGCATCCATCGCGCAGCTTCCGGCGCTTTGCCCTCGTCGACTTCCATGAAAAAAATCGTTTTAGCTTCCAACAACCAGGGCAAACTCGCCGAACTCAAGGCCATGTTCGCGCCTCTGGGGCTTGAACTCGTCAGCCAGGCCGAACTGGGCCTGCCCGAGGCCGAAGAACCCTTTCGCACCTTTGTCGAAAACGCCCTCGCCAAAGCTCGACAGGCCTCGCGCCTCAGCGGCCTGCCCGCACTGGCCGACGATGCGGGCCTGTGCGTCGAGGCTTTCGGCGGCCTGCCCGGCGTCGACACCGCTTTTTACGCCACCCGCTATGGCTACACCAAAAGCGATGACAACAACGTCAAGGCCTTGCTTGAACAGATGGCGCACCTGGCGCAGCCTTCCGAACGCCGCGCCGCGCTGGTTAGCACGCTGGTGGCTGTGCGCTCCGACAAAGACCCCGAACCACTGATTGCCTCCGGCCGCGTCGCGGGGCAGATCGCCGCACAGCCTGTGGGCGACAACGGCTTCGGCTTCGACCCGGTGATGTTCATTCCCGAGTTCGGCAAAACCTTTGCGCAACTGCCGGTCGAGATCAAGAACGCCAACAGCCATCGCGGCAAGGCCGCGCGCCAGATGATCGAACTGATGCGCGGACAGTGGCCGCTCACCCCCTGACACTCGCCATGGCGCAGCAGGACATCCAGCACTACATGCGCAGCGGCACACTGCGGCTGGCCGCGCTGCCGCCGCTGTCGCTCTACGTGCACCTGCCCTGGTGCATACGCAAGTGCCCCTACTGCGACTTCAACTCGCATGAAGCCGTGGGCGAGATGCCCGAGCAGCGCTACATTGATGCGGTGATCGCCGACCTTGAGGCTGCGCTGCCACTGGTCTGGGGCCGCACCGTGCACAGCATCTTCATAGGCGGCGGCACGCCCAGCCTGTTTTCGCCGCAGGCCATAGACCGCCTGCTGGCCGACATACGCGCGCGCTTGCGGCTCGAGGCCGATTGCGAGATCACGCTCGAAGCCAACCCCGGCACTTTTGAGAAAGACCGCTTCAAGGCTTTTCGCGCCGCGGGTGTCACCCGCCTGTCCGTCGGCGTGCAGAGCTTTGACGACCGGCATCTCAAGGCTCTGGGCCGCGTGCACGACCGCGCCCAGGCCATCGCCGCGGTTGAGGAAGCCGCGCAGGCCTTCGACACCTTTAACCTTGACATCATGTATGCGCTGCCCGGGCAGACCACGGAAAGCCTGGAGCAGGACATGCGACAGGCCCTGGCCCTGCAGCCGCCCCACATCTCCATCTATCACCTGACGATAGAGCCCAATACCTACTTCGCCAAATTCCCGCCCGTGGTGCCCGAGGAAGACACAGCCTACGCCATGCTCGACAGGATCACCGAGATGACCGGAGCCGCGGGCCTGCAGCGTTATGAAGTGTCGGCCTACGCCAAGCCCGGCCACCGCTGCTTCCACAACCTCAATTACTGGCAGTTCGGCGACTACCTGGGCATAGGCGCGGGCGCCCACAGCAAGCTCAGCTTCGCCCATCGCGTGGTGCGCCAGGTGCGCTATCGCGAGCCCAAGCTGTATATGGAAAAAGCCCTGGCCGGCGAGGCCGTGACGCAAGAAACAGAAGTCAGCCGCGCCGACCTGCCGTTTGAGTTCATGCTCAACGCCCTGCGCCTGCGCGACGGTTTCAAGCTGCAGGATTTCAGTGAGAAGACCGGGCTGCCGATCACCGCCATCCAGCAAGGACTGGAAGAAGCCGAGCGCAAGGGACTGATAGAGCGCGACTTCGTGCACGTCAAGCCCACGGAGCGCGGCTTTGATTTTCTGAACGATCTGCAGTCCTTGTTCCTGGCCGGCTAAACGGCAAAGCCCTTCACAAGATGGAAACTCCAGCCCTTATTTTTCTCGTTGTCAGCTGTGCTATCAGCTTCGGCCTGGGCCGACTCTTTGTGCACTTCCGTGATAAAAAACGCAAGAAGGCGGCCGAAGAGCGCGCAGCCGCGGCACTGCGCGACCGCCCGGCCGAGCCCGAGTCGCTCAACAAGGCCAAGCGCAAACGCCAGCTTCAGCAAGCCGCCAAAGACAAGCGCTGAATCACCGGCGCAGCGGTGGCTCACCGGCAGCATCAACCGCAGCTGACCCGCGTCACCCGGCCCGCATCATCCACCGTAAGGTTCAGCCGCTCGGCGCTGAATTCCATGGTCACCACCTGGTTGGGCCTTAGCACTCGCACGGTCTTCGCGCCGGCGCGCGTGCGTGCGTCATTCTGGAGC
>NZ_JBFUBY010000149.1:0-18792 GCF_056405515.1 Polaromonas sp. P1_G2 | reverse complement strand
GCCCTGGCGCTGCTCGCGGACACCGGGCACCGGRTCGACCTCCCGCGCGCGGCCTGGCTGGAGCGGCAGCTGGCGCGCACCGCGGCCTTCCGCCAGGGGCTGGAGCGGGCCTTTCCGTTTCCGGTGCATTGGGCCGCCAATGCACCCGACGAGCTTGTGGTCTGCCGCTGCGAGGAAATCACGGCGGGTGAATTGCGCCGCTGCGTGGCCGACACCGGCGCGCGCGAGATGAACCGCCTCAAGGCGTTGACGCGGGTCGGCATGGGCAGATGCCAGGGCCGCAGTTGCGGCGTGGCGGCGGCCGAGATCCTCGCGCAGGCCTGCAGCGTGCAGCCCGATGCCGTGGGCCGGCTGCGCGGGCAGTCGCCCATCAAGCCGCTGCCGTTTTCGGCCGCGGCCGCACCGGCGCTGCAGCAGGAGGCCGCATGATGGAACGCATCACGGCCGACGTGGCGATTGTGGGCGGCGGCATCATGGGTGCGTCGGCCGCGCTGTTTTTGCGCCGCATGGGCTTTTCGGTCGTGCTGCTGGAGCGCGACCTCTGCGGTTCGCGCTCCAGCGGCGTGAACTACGGCGGCGTGCGCCGCCAGGGCCGGCCGCTGAGCCAGCTGCCGCTGTCGCAGCGCGCGCAGGGCCTGTGGGCGCGCCTGCCCGAACTCATAGGCATAGACGGCGAATACATCCAGTCCGGCCATCTCAAGATCGCGCGCAGCGAGGCCGACCTGGCTTCGCTTGAAAGCTACCGCGAGCGCACGCAGGGCTGGGGCATGGACTTGCAGATGCTGTCCACGCGCGCCCTGCGCGAGCGCTGCCCCTGGCTGGGCCGGGCCGCCGTCGGCGCCTCGCTGTGCCCCGGCGACGGCCAGGCCAACCCGCGCCTGGTGTCGCCGGCCTTCGCGCTGGCCGCGCGCAACCTGGGCGCCCACATCCGCGAGCAGACCCGTGTGGACGAGGTCGCGCACGACGGCGAGCTGTTTGTGCTGCGCTCGGGCGAGGTGCTGGAAGTGCGCGCCAAACATTTGCTCAACTGCGCCGGCGCCTGGGCCGACCGCATTGCCGCGCAATTTGGCGAGACCGTGCCCATGGAGGCCGGCCACCCCGAGATGGCGGTGACCGAGCCCTTGCCCGCGTTCATGGACCTGAGCCTGGGCGTGGAGGGCGGCGGCATCTACGCGCGCCAGGKGGCGCGCGGCAACTGCGTCATCGGCGGCGGCCGGGGTTATGCACTGGACGAGCAGCGCGCCCGAGCGCAGCGCAGCGGCCTGTCCGGCCTGATGCAGCAGACCGTCGAGCTGCTGCCGGCACTGAAAAACGCCCACATCATTCGCACCTGGAGCGGCACCGAGGGCTACCTGCCGGACCGACTACCGGTGCTGGGCCCTAGCGCCACCACACCGGGCCTGATTCATGCATTCGGTTTTGCCGGCGGCGGTTTCCAGTTGGGGCCGGGTGTCGGCGCGGTGCTGGCCGACCTGGTCTGCGAAGGCCGCAGCGCCACGCCGATTGAGGCTTTTTCGATTGAACGTTTTCCTTCAAGCCCGCGTGCGGCAACCACCGGGCCTGCCTCTTCCGCCGTTGTCTAGCCATCTTCCTTTCACTGCCATTTCTTTCACCCACGCCACCAGGAGCTTTCCATGAACACCTCCCCACGATTCCTGACCGCCCGCGCCACCGCGGTGTCGCTTGCCGTTATTGCCGGCCTGGCCGGCGGCAACGCCATGGCCCAGGCCAAGACGCTGTACATCGGCATGAACGGCGGCACCATGGAAAAAACCTATACCGAACACGTCTTCGGCGCGTTTGAGAAAGCCAACAACGTCAAGGTCGTGGTCGTGCCCGGCACCTCCTCGGACATCCTGGCCAAGGCGCAGGCCAACAAGGACAACCCGCAAATGCACGTGATGTTCCTGGATGACGGCATCATGTACCGCGCCATCGGCATGGGCCTGTGCGAAAAAATGCAGGCCGGCCCGGCGCTGAACGATTTGTTCCCGACCGCGCGCTTCAAGGGCGACATGGCCGCCGGCGTCAACATCGGCATGACCGGCATCGCCTACAACAAGAAGATGTTCACCGAAAAGGGCTGGGCGCCGCCGACCTCGTGGATGGACATGGCCAATCCCAAGTACAAGGGCAAGGTGGTGTTCCAGTCGCTGTCCTCGTCGACCTTCGGCCTGCACGGCTTTCTGCTGTTCAACCGCATCCAGGGCGGCAGCGACAAGAACGTGGAGCCCGGCTTCAAGGCCTGGCCCACGACCATAGGCCCCAATGTGCTCGAGTACATCCCGAGCTCCGCCAAGCTCGCTGAAATGGTGCAGACCGGCGAGGCCGCGATGTTCCCCCTCACGCCCACGGCAGTCGGCGTGCTCAAAGACAAGGGCCTGCCCGTGGAATACGTGCAGCCCAAGGAAGGCTCGGCCGTGCTGACCGTCGGCGAATGCGTGATCGCCAAAAACAGCGAACCCGCGCTGGCCCACAAGCTGGCCCAGTACCTGCTGTCGCCCGAAGCCCAGGCCGCTGCACTCGAGTTCGGCGACCAGATCCCGTCCAACCCCAAGACCAAGGCTTCCGGCAAGGCCGCCGCGCTGGTGACCCAGATGAACGAGTACATGAAGACCGCCATCGCTGTGGACTGGGACGTGATCAACGAAAACCGCCCGGCCTGGAATGCGCGCTGGAACAAGACGGTCGAGCGCTGATTCTTCTTTAATGCCAGCTGGCCGCAATCACCGGGGCCAGCTGGGCCGCATAGGCGGCCGGCAGGTCCGTCTGCCCCATCGACGGCGGGGCAAATGAGGCCATGGCCTGCACCAGGATCTCGGCATCGGAATCCCGCAGCATCTTGCCGTCGCTGAGCCTGATCTGCTCGACATGGTGGGTGCTGCCGAGGTACCAGTCCTGCACGGCGGCCTTGTCGGCGCTACCGATGATGTTGATTTCCAGGTCATTGCCGATGCGGCGCGTCCAGAGCTGGCTGGCATTGATCTCCGCACCGAAAGACAGCACATCAATGGTGTCCGGTGTCGCATCGTTCTCCACAATGCGGTCTTCTCCCATGCCCCGGCCAGCCTGATAGGTGTCGCCGCCATGGCCGCCCGCGAGAGTGTTGTTGCCGTCTTTCGTGATGCGCAAGCTGCGATCGGCGCCGTTGCCCGCCAGCGCGAAGGTGTAACCCTGTTCCCCGTTTCGCCAGACGTTCTCCAGCCCCTCCACCTTCTTGCCGCCTTGCAGTGTGCCGCCGTCCACCAGGATGCGGCCCAGGCCGTCGCTGTCCACGATGGTGTCGGAACCGAATGCGCCTGAAAATTGGTAGGTGTCGACGCCGCCACCGCCCGCAAGCATGTCAACACCCGCGCTGCCGTCCAGGGTGTCATTGCCCTGGCCTGCGTACAAGGTGTCGGCGCTGCTGCCCCCGGTCAATGAGTCGCCGCCGGCGCCACCGATGAATATCTGCGTTTTGCTGCCGTCCCTGGCTGCCGCTGTGGTGCCCTCACTTCCGATGACGACATTCCATTGGTCGTAATTGACGACTTCGGCAAAAGTCCCGTGTGCGCGGGCAATAGGGCTCAGCCAGGGATCCACGTAACGTACGGCTTTGTTCAGCGCACCGTCCAGGCCTGCGCCTTGAGCCGAGGTGTATTGCAGCAGGTTCCCGGTCTGGGTGAAGAATTCCTGGCCTGCATAGTTTCTGCCTTGCCAGAAATACCACTCGATGCTCTGGGCGGTCAGGGCGTCTTGCGCGGCCCGGTTCAGGCCGGCCATATTGGTGCCCATTTTTTGCAAGTCATTGGCGAAGTGGCTGAGCATGGCATTGGGGGCAGTTTCCGCTATACCAACTTGATTGCGGTTGAGCTTGACAAGAAAATCCTGCTCTTTGCCGGTGATCAGATCTACGGCATAGAAAGTTCTGTCAAATATCAGCGGCAAGGCACCCGTCAAGGTAGCGGACCATTTGTTAAAGGTCGGGCTCATCAAACCCGCGGCGTGCAAATCAATGCTGTGCTTGGAGGTCATGCCCAGTTCGGTTTCACCGGCGGTGAATAGCGATGTGCGTGTGCCCGAGGTTTCAATAAAAGGCAAGAGGAAGAGCGTTTTTTCCAGTATCTCGCCTTTGACGGCCCAGGCCTGGACCTTGGCCGAACGCGCGGTGTAGTCGCCGCCTGGACTGAAGTCGGCCAGGGCTTCCGGAATGCCGACCAGATGAGGGTCGGCCAGTGCATTGGCAAAAAGCTTGGCCCTGATGGCGGCCAGCGGCCCCAATACGCCCAGGACATATTGCGTGGGATCGGCGGACTTGCCAAACGGCGCGGGCGCAAACACCTTGGCGGGCCGATCAAAATACACGGCCATCATGGCGGCCAGGCCGCCACCCAGGCTGTGTCCGGTAAAGGTGATGTTGTTGCCGAGGTCGGCGGCAACCCTTTGGTACAGCTCTGCCGCGGCAATCGCTTGCGGGCCCAGCAGGCCGACAGCCAAAGGCATATTGCCCGCGAACCAGTCGCCGGCTTGCCCCGCGCCTGAACCACCAAACTGCGTGCCCGCGTAGGCGATCACGATTTCGCCCGTCACGTCCCGATAGACGCGGGCGCTAAACCCACTGCCGGGAAAGCTGGCATTGGCGCCAGACCCTGAAATGGCGTATTTGGTTAACTCGGTCCAACCGGGCGGGATGGGGGAATAGTTTCCCCTAAATTCCCTGGCGTCTCTATAGGCGTCGCCCGACAACAATGCATACTCGAATGGTTGTGTCACTTTGAGCCCCCTATTTCTTTGGTGGATGTAGAAGGGCTGCTTGGAATYGCAGCGCCCTCTGGCGGATGGCAAGTGTTGATATGACCATAGCTAAGGGGATGTCTTATCAACCAATCCTCTTTATCCCTTAGCGATATGCGTCGCTCGTGAAATTGGGCATGCTCAGCGGCTATGCCGTATAGCAACATGTTTGGCATGCGAATTGCCTGCGGCAAGTCATGTATCCGAATGGGAACAAATTGAGTACCTGCAAGCTTCGCAACTTTGTCGCAACCACCCCAGCGATAGAGTCCCCAGTTTTGTCCCGGTATTTCCTCGGAGCGGTAATAAGGTGCCCCTCGCAGCGTGACGTACCATGCGCCTTCATGCTGATCAAGAAGGGAGAGCCTATGCCCTTTGAATAGCTGATTGACCTTGCCGCTTGGTCCGCCGGCATCAAACGTCAGCGTCGTATCTCTCGAAATGATGCTTCCTCCGTATCGTGTGAACCCTTGGCTGAGGCGTTCATAGGTGCGCTTCAAATGCACAACGATCACGCGCCCATCGTGCAGTTGCACTTCTTCATCCCATTCAAGATCAAACCACCGGTCATACAGGCAGCCGCTCAGCAATGGAGAGGATGTCACTGCAACCAGCAAGGCTCGACGGTTCATGCCGGCCCCCCTGCTTTTTTGATCGACATAGAAGGCTCGGCTGAGTTCGCAGTTCCCTCTGGCGGGCGGCAACTGCTGATATGACCATAGCTAAGGGGATGTTTTATCAACCAATCCTCTTTATCCCTTAGCGATATGCGTCGCTCGTGAAATTGGGCATGCTCAGCGGCTACGCCGTATAGCAACATGTTTGGCATGCGAAATGCACGCGGCAAATCGTGGATCTGGATGGGGGTAAATTGAGTACCCACAAGCTTCGCTACCTCATCGCAATCACCCCAGGCATAGCGCCCCCAGTTTTGTCCCGGTATTTCCTCGGAGCGGTAATAGGGCCCCCCTCGCAGCGTCACGTACCATGCGCCTTCATGCTGATCAAGGAGGGAAGGGCTATATCCTTTGAATAGCTGAGTGACCTTGCCGCTTGTTTCGCCGGCATCAAACGTCAGCGCCGTATCCCTTGCCATGATGACCCCGCCGTACCGTGTAAAGCCTTGATGAATGCGTTCGTAGGTATTCTTCAAATGCACAACGATCACGCGTCCATCGTGCAGTTGCACTTCTTCATCCCATTCGAGATCAAACCGCCGGTCATACAGGCAACCGCTCAGCAATGGAATGGATGTCGCGGCAAGCAGCATGGTTCGGCGGTTCATGCCGGGACTCCTGTTTTTCTTATGCTGTTCCAGCCCAAAAGCATCAAGTTGTTGGAGCAAGCAGCCAACTGCGCTGCAACAAACAGGGAAACCGACAGTCGCGACAGCCCCCTGAAGCAGTTCATTGCAATCCCTTGCGGTCTGTGGCGAGGCTATTCGCCGGAATACCGCTTCCCTGGGCTTTGTGTTCGCTCCGCGCCCCAGGTGCTCCAGGTCCGGTGGTTTTGCCAGCCAAATGGAGCAATGGCATCGTCACAAAGAGCACAAACAACAGGAATTTCAGCAGCATGCGCATCGGCCGGTCGGGTATCAGGTGTAAGGAGATGCAGGGAAAGACGCCAATAGCGTTTAAACATGCCTGCATACACATCTCTCATAGGGTGAATGGACACAAACCGCACGTGAAAATGACCATGAACATCACCATGAACATGATGATGAACACAGACGAGGCATGGACATCCAAGGCTCTTCCCGCGAGACCTCGCGTAAAGAAAGATGCGGGATTGAATGCAGAGGGAGCTTGCGTGCTCAGGCGCAAAACGCAAAACGCAAAACCAGAGGCCCGCCTGCCGCGCCTTCCCGGGCTTGTCTGAAAAAACGCTGCTGCGCCTTAAGGCCGCCGACGCAACAGCCGCAAGCCGTTGCCCACCACCAGCAGGCTGGCGCCCATGTCTGCGAACACCGCCATCCACATCGTGGCCGTGCCGAACACGGCGAGGACCAGGAAAACGCTCTTGATGCCCAGGGCCAGGCTGATGTTTTGCCAGAGGACGGCATGCGTGCGCTGTGACAGGCGCACGGTCTCGGCCACGCGCTGCAGCTTGTCGTTCATGATGACCACGTCGGCCGCTTCCATGGCGGTGTCGGAACCCGCGCCGCCCATGGCGAAGCCGATGTCGGCCTGGGCCAGTGCGGGTGCGTCGTTGATGCCGTCGCCGATCATGCCGGTGACGCCGTAGCGCTGCTGCATTTCGCGGATCGCATCCAGCTTGGCTTCGGGCAGCAGCTCGCCGCGCGCGTCGTTTATGCCGGCCTGCGCCGCGATGGCGAGCGCCGTGGCAGCGTTGTCGCCGGTCAGCATCACGGGCGTGACACCCAGCGCCTTGAGGTCGGTGATGGCCTGGCGCGAGCTTTCCTTGATGGTGTCGGCCACCGCGAACAGGGCCAGCACGCGGCGCTCGTCGGCCAGCAGGGTCACGGTGCGGCCCTGCTGCTCATGGCGCGCAAGCTCGGCTTCCAGCTCCACGCCGCACCGCCCGAGTTCATGGATCAGGCGGTGGTTGCCCAGCACCAGGCGCCGCCCCGCGATGGCGCCCTCCGTGCCGCGCCCCGGCAGGGCCTTGAAGTCCTGCACCTCGGCAGGCTCGGTGTTCAAGCCCGCGGCGATGGCTTTGGACACCGGATGGTCGGAGCGCGCGGCCATGCCGGCGGCCAGCTGCGTGAGGGATGCTTCGCCGGCATCGCCCCAGGCGCGCCAGTCCACGAGCCGGGGTTTGCCTTCGGTGATGGTGCCGGTCTTGTCGAGCGCGACGGCCTTGAGCAGGCGCGCCTGTTCAAGATAGGTGCCGCCCTTGATGAGGATGCCGCGCCGCGCGGCGGCCGACAGGCCGCTGACGACGGTGACCGGCGTGGAGATCACCAGCGCGCAGGGGCAGGCGATCACCAGCAGCACCAGCGCCTTATAGAGTGACTCCTGCCAGCTGAGGCCTGCGACCAAGGGCATGAGAACGGCCACCGCGACTGCGATCGCGAACACGGCGGGTGTATAGACCGCGGCGAAGCGGTCGACAAACCGCTGCGTGGGTGCGCGGCTGCCCTGAGCCTGCTCCACCGCATGGATGATGCGCGCCAGTGTGGTGTTGCCGGCCGCCGCCGTGACGCGGATTTCGATCTCGCCTGTTTCATTGATGGTGCCGGCGAAGACGGCGTCGCCGATTTCCTTGTCGACCGGAATGCTCTCGCCGGTGATGGGCGCCTGGTTGACGGCGCTGCTGCCTTGCGTGACGAGGCCGTCCAGCGGCACGCGTTCGCCGGGGCGTATGCGCACCACAGCTTGCAGCGGCACGGCGGCCACCGGTGTGATGGTCCAGGCGCCGTCTTCATCCTGCATCAGCGCCTGTTCGGGCGCCATGTCCAGCAGGTCCTTGATCGCGTTGCGGGCGCGGTCCACGGCGCGGGCTTCGATCAGCTCGGCAATTGCATACAGCGCCATCACCATGGCGGCTTCCGGCCATTGGCCTATCAGGAAAGCGCCGGTGACGGCCACCGACATCAGCGCGTTGATGTTGAGCTTGCCGCGCAACAGGGCGGCCATGCCTTTCTTGTAGGTGTCCAGGCCGGCCAGGGCAATCGCGGCAGCCGCCACCGCCATGCCGGCGATTTTCCAGGCCATGAGTTCGGGCGTGAAAAACGACACTGCTTCGGCGCCCACCGCCAGCACCAGTGCCACGACCAGGCGGGTGGCGCCGCCGCCAAAGCCACTGTCATGGCCGCGTAGGCGTCTTCGCTGGCGTCTATCCTGAGCGTGCGCGCCCCCAGCTGGAAGCCCAGCGAGCGTATTCCGGTGACGGGCTCCAGGGCGCGGCGTATGTCCGATTCCTCGGCGCTGCAGTCCATGGTGGCGATGCGGAACAGGCGCCCCGCGGCGCCTGCGGGGACGGCTGCGGGGGGCAGGCTTGCGTGCGCGGCATGGGCGCTGCCGCAGCAGTCGCCGGTAGGGCCTTTGAGGCCGGAAACTGGGGTTTTTTCAGGTTTCATGGCTTAATTGGAAACCCTGTAGCGGCCTTAGAGTCAAGCGCGATTGGCGAGTGACCCTGCCGCGATGTCGGGACGATGTTCAAGGAGGTCGCCATGAAAATCGGAGAGCTGGCCAAAACCGCCCAGACCCAGACGGAAACCATACGCTACTACGAGCGTGAAGGCCTGCTGCCCGAAGCGGCGCGCACCGAGGCCAATTACCGCATCTACGACGAAAGCCATGTGCAGCGCCTGGCCTTCATACGCCACTGCCGCTCGCTGGACATGACGCTTGCCGAGATCCGCACCCTGCTGAACTTCAAGGACGCGCCCGCTGGCAGCTGCGCCGACGTCAACACCTTGCTGGACGAACACATCAGCCACGTCGCCACGCGCATACGCGAGCTCAAGGCACTGGAAAAAGACCTCAAGCTGCTGCGTGAGCAATGCGCCAGCGACCAGGGCGCCGATGACTGCGGCATCCTCAGCGGCCTGGAAAAAGCCGCCTTGCGGCAAAGCCAGAACCGTACACCTGTTGTGGAGCGCGGCCATGCGGCGCACATCCACGGCGCGCACCCGCAGGTGGGCGCGCCCGGCAAAGAGGGCGGCGCCGGGCCCGCCGCGGGCAAGGCGGGCCGCGCGCGCAAATGACCCGGCCCGGGTTGCGGTATTTTTACAAAGCGCTTGCTTGCTAAAAATACCGGGTTTTGCTATGGTCCGTCCTTATGGAAAAACCCGCCACGCGTCCGCGCCTCGCCAAACGTGCCCCTTCACCCCCGAAAACCGCGGCCGCAAGCGCTGAAAAACGCCCGCGCGGCCGCCCGCGCAAAACCCTGGACGAGCGCGACGACGGCAACCGCCGCATCGAACTCATCAACGCCGCCGCCCGGCTGTTCCGGAAAAAAGGCTTCAACGCCACCAGCACGCGCGACATTGCGGCGGCGGTCGGCATGCACAGCGGCTCGCCCTTCTACCACTTCAAAAGCAAGGGCGCGTTGCTCTACGCGGTGATGGAGGAGGGCATGCGCTCGGCCCTGCTGCGCCAGGCCGCGGCCCTGCAGGCGGCCGGCTTGCCCGCCGATGACGCGCCGGCATTGCTGCGGCTGTTGATACGCAGCCACTTCGGTGTGCTGCTGGGCCCCGGCAGCGATTTCATTCCGGTCATGCTTTATGAGTCGCGCTCCATCACCACCCGGCAGCGCGCGCTGCTGACCAAGCTGCAAAGCGACTACGAAGCCGTCTGGGAGCCCGTGCTGCAGGCCCTGGCCGGGGCAGGGCAGCTCAAGGGGCCGGTGAAGCTGGCGCGCCTGCTGATGTTCGGCGCGCTCAACTGGTCGGTGCAGTGGTTTGACGCCAGGCAGTCCGCCACGCTGGACGACCTGACCGACGCGGCCATGGCGCTTTTCATTCGCGCCCCGGCGCCGGGCAAAACCTCCTCATCAAAGGCCTTGCCATGAGCTACCAATCGGTTTTCCAGCCCGGCCTGTTTGCCGGCCAGGTCATCGTCGTGACCGGCGGCGGCTCCGGCATAGGCCGCTGCATTGCGCACGAGCTCGCCGCGCTCGGCGCCCATGTGGTGCTGATAGGCCGGCAGGTGGCCAGGCTTCACGGCGTGGCAGGCGAGATCGCGGCGCAGGGCGGCCGTGTCAGCTTCCACCCTTGCGACATACGCCAGGAGAAAACCGTCAGGACCACCATCACCGCCATCGTGGTGGCCCAGGGCCGCATCGACGGGCTGGTCAACAACGCCGGCGGCCAGTACATCACGCCGCTGGAGGCCATCAGCGCCAAGGGCTGGGAGGCCGTCATCAACACCAACCTGACAGGCGGCTTCCTGATGGCGCGCGAATGCTACCTGCAGGCCATGCAGGACAAGGGCGGCAGCATCGTCAACATCGTGGCCGACATGTGGGGCTCCATGCCCAGCATGGGCCACAGCGGCGCGGCGCGCGCCGGCATGGTGAGCTTCACCGAAACCGCGGCGGCCGAATGGGCCAGAAGCGGCGTGCGCGTGAACGCGGTGGCGCCCGGCTACATCGCCTCCAGTGGCATGGACCACTACCCGCCCGAGGCCGGCCCCATGCTGCGCGAGATGCGCCACACCGTGCCGCTGGGCCGCTTCGGCACCGAAAGCGAAACCTCGGCCGCCGTGGTGTTTTTGCTCAGCAAGGCCGCCAACTTCATCAGCGGCAGCACCTTGCGCGTGGACGGCGCCAGGCCCCAGGTGCGCATGGGCTGGCCCCAGCAGCGGCTCGACGCCGAAGCGCTGCAGCGTGAGGCCGTCAAGCCCTTCGACGGCTTCCACCTCGCCGAAACACCGAAAGTCTTGCAGTCATGACACTGTTCCAGTCCGCGTGGAATGCGCAGTCGCCGCGGGCCTTGCAGCGGCGGGACGCCATGCTGGCGCGCATCGCGGCGCTGCGGGGGCTTGAAGAGCGCAGCGCCGCCGCTTCGGCGAAGTCGCGGCCCGCCTTCGACAAGCGCGGCCAACTCTTGCCGCGCGAACGTGTGGCGCTGCTGCTGGACGCCGGCGCGCCCTGGCTGCCGCTGTGCTCGCTGGCCGGCTACCTGCAGGACAGCAAGGAGGCTGCCAACTCGGTGCCGGGCGGCGGCGTGGTGGCCGGCATCGGTTTTGTCAGCGGCRTGCGCTGCATGGTGGTGGCCAGCGACTCGGGCATAGAAGCCGGCGCCGTGCAAGCCATGGGCCTGGAAAAAATCCTGCGTGTGCAGGAAATCGCCTTGCAAAACAAATTGCCCTTTGTCCACCTGGTCGAAAGCGCGGGCGCCAACCTCATGCGCTACCGGGTCGAAGGTTTTGTGCAGGGCGGCGCATTGTTCCGCAACCTGGCGCGCCTGTCGGCGGCCGGCATTCCCGTCATCACCGTGCAGCACGGCTCGGGCACGGCGGGCGGCGCCTATATGCCCGGCCTCAGCGACGTTGTCATCATGGTGCGCGACCGTTCGCGCGCCTTCCTGGCCGGCCCGCCGCTGCTGATGGCCGCCACCGGCGAAGTGGCGACTGAAGAGGAACTGGGCGGGGCGCAGATGCACAGCACCGTATCCGGCCTGGGCGAACAGCTGGCCGGGGACGACCGCGAGGCGCTGGGCCTGGCGCGCGAGGTGGTGGCGCGCACGGCGTGGGCGCAGGCAGCCTCCGCAAGCCTGGCGCGTGAACCGCTGTACCCGGCGCAAGAGCTATTGGGCCTGGTGCCGGACGACCTGCGCCAGCCGCTGGACATGCAGGAACTGATCGCGCGGCTGGTGGATGGCTCCGACTTTCTGCCCTTCAAGGCGCTTTACGGCGCGGCCACGGTCTGCGTGCAGGCGTCCCTGGGTGGCCATGCCGTCGGCATTCTCAGCAACAACGGCCCCATCGACGTGGCCGGCGCCAACAAGGCCGCCCATTTCATCCAGCTGATGTGCCAGCTGGGCCATCCCATCATCTACCTGCAGAACACCACCGGTTATATGGTGGGCAAGGAGAGCGAGCAGGCCGGCATGATCAAGCACGGCTCCAAGATGATCCAGGCCGTCACCAATGCCACGGTGCCGCAAATCACCATCCAGTGCGGTGCGTCCTTCGGCGCCGGCAACTACGGCATGTGCGGCCGTGCTTATGCACCGCGTTTTCTTTTCAGCTGGCCCAGCGCGAAAACGGCCGTGATGGGCGGCGAGCAGGCCGCACGCACCATGCAGATCGTCGGTGAAGCGGCGTTGGCGCGCAAGGGCATTGCGCCCGACCCAGCCCAGTCACAGACCCAGTACGACAAGATCGTTGCGATGGTCGAAGCCCAGGCCGATGTGTTCTACACCTCGGGCCTGGTGCTGGACGACGGCGTGATAGATCCGCGCGACACGCGCGCCGTGCTGGCGCAATGCCTGGACATCTGCGCCCAGGCTGAGGCGCGGCGGCTCAGGCCGCTGCAATTCGGCGTGGCGCGCATGTAGCTCATTCCCCCACAAGAAAACAGAAGAGATAAAGAAGCAAAGAAGCAAAGAAGCGGAGACAAAAATGCAGTACAGCCACGAACACCTGGAAATCCAGAAAACCCTCAAGCGTTTCATCGACGCCGAGATCAACCCGCACGTCGATGAATGGGAGGCGGCCGAAATATTCCCGGCGCACGAGGTCTTCAAGAAACTCGGCAAGCTGGGCCTGCTGGGCCTGACCAAACCCGAAGCGTACGGCGGCGCGGGCCTGGATTATTCCTACGGTGTGGCCATGGCCGAGGCGCTGGGCCACATCGACTGCGGCGGCGTGCCCATGGCCATCGGCGTGCAGACCGATATGTGCACACCGGCGCTGGCGCGCTTCGGCAGCGACGAGCTCAAGCGCGAGTTCCTGGCGCCCGCGATTGCCGGCGACACCGTGGGCTGCATAGGCGTGAGCGAGCCCGGCGCGGGCAGCGACGTGGCCTCCATCAAAAGCCACGCGCGCAAGGACGGCGGCGACTACGTCATCAGCGGCCAGAAGATGTGGATCACCAACAGCCTGCAGGCCGACTGGATGTGCATGCTGGTCAATACCGGTGAAGGCCCTGCGCACAAAAACAAAAGCCTGGTGATGGTGCCCATGCGCGAAGGCGGCAAGCTGCGCAAAGGCATTGAAGCGGCGAAAAAGATCAAAAAAATCGGCATGAACTCGTCCGACACCGGCCTGATCTACTTCGACGAAGTGCGCGTGCCGCAGCGCTACCTCATCGGCAGCGAGGGCTCGGGTTTTGCCTACCAGATGATGCAGTTCCAGGAGGAACGCCTCTGGTGCGCGGCCAGCTGCATACAGTCGCTGAGCAACTGCATCGAATGGACGGTCGAATGGGCGCATGAGCGCAAGCTTTTCGGCGCCGTGCTGGCCGACCAGCAATGGGTRCAGTTCAAGCTGGCCGAGATGAAGACCGAAGTCGAAAGCCTGCGCGCCATGACTTACCGCGCCTGTGAGCTTTATGTGCAAGGCCAGGATGTGACCGAACTCGCTTCCATGGCCAAGCTCAAGGCCGGGCGGCTCAACCGGCTGGTGCCCGACACCTGCCTGCAGTTCTGGGGCGGCATGGGCTACACCTGGGAGAACAAGGTCGCGCGCATGTTCCGCGACGGCCGGCTGGCCTCCATAGGCGGCGGCGCCGACGAAGTCATGATGGGCATCATCGCCAAGATGATGGGCGTGGCCAAGTCCTCCAGGAAGCCCGCGTGACCGCCATGAACAAGCTGCTGGATGTGGTGCGCGAAGGCGCGACCGAGACCTGGATTTTGAACGACCCAGCCGCGCGTAACGCTTTGAGCGATGCGATGGTGGAAGCCTTGCAGGCCGCCTGCGAGCGCGCGGCAAAAGACCTTTCGCTGCGCTTTGTTGTGCTGGCCGGGGCCGGCGGCGCTTTTTGCACGGGCGGCCGCCTGGGTGGTTTTTCCGAGGCCATAGGCCAGGCCCTGCCGCCGGGCGCGGTGGACCCGCTGGTCGCGATGAACCGCCGCTTCGGCACGCTGCTGCAATCCTTGAGCAAGCTGCCGCAAGTGCTGGTGGCCGTGGTCAACGGCCCGGCCATGGGCGGCGGCCTGGGCCTGGTGTGCTGCGCCGACTTTGTGCTGGCCGGTTATCGCGCGGTGCTGGCCGCGCCCGAGGTGACGCTGGGCATTGCCCCCGCGCAGATCGCGCCCTTTGTGCTCAAGCGCCTGGGCGACCGCGCCGCGCGGCAATGCCTGCTGACGGGCCGCAGGTGGACGGCGTGGGAAGCCCTGCAGCTGGGCCTGGTGGATGAAGTGCATGCCGGCGATGAATTGCCGGCGGCTTTGCAGGCCCTGCTGGCCCGGCTGGGCCAGGCGGGGCCGCGCGCGCTGGCCGCCACCAAGGAATTGCTGGCGGCATCGCAGGGCCAGCCGGACGTGCTGGACCAGGCGGCCGCCCTGTTTGCCGGCAGCCTGCGCGGCGCCGAGGCGGCCGAAGGGCTGCGGGCTTTTGCGCGCAAAGCCGAGCCGGAATGGGCCGTATGACAAAAATCCATCGCCTGCTGGTGGCGAATCGCGGCGAGATCGCCCGCCGCATTCTGCGCACCGCCCACGCCATGGGCATGCAAACGGTGGCGGTGTATTCGGACGCCGATGTCGGCGCGCTGCATGTGCGCGAGGTCGGCATGGCGCGTGCCCTGGGCGGCGACGCCTCGGCCGATTCCTATTTGCGGATCGACAAGCTGGTCGCCGCGGCGCAGGACAGCGGCGCCGACGCGGTGCATCCCGGCTACGGCTTCCTCAGCGAGAACGCCGCCTTTGCCGAGGCGGTGATCGCGGCGGGGCTGGTGTGGGTGGGGCCGCCGCCGGCCGCGATGCGGCAGCTGGGCAGCAAGGCTGCCGCCAAACAGCTGGCGCAGGCGCAAGGCGTGCCCTGCCTGCCGGGCTACCAGGGGCAGGACCAATCGGATGCACGCTTTGAAACCGAGGCCGGCCGCATCGGCTACCCGCTGATGGTCAAGGCCGTGGCGGGCGGCGGTGGGCGCGGCATGCGGCTGGTGTTGTCAGCCGAGGATTTGCCGTCGGCCCTGCGCAGCGCACGCTCTGAGGCTGCGTCAGCCTTCGGCAGTGAAGAACTGCTGATCGAAAAAGCCCTGATGAACCCTCGCCATGTCGAGGTGCAGGTGTTTGCCGATGGCCATGGCGCTTGCATCCATCTTGGCGAGCGCGACTGCTCGGTGCAGCGGCGCCACCAGAAGCTCATTGAAGAAACGCCGAGTCCCGCCGTCGATGCGACCCTGCGAGCGCGCATGTGCGGTGCTGCCGTGGCGCTCGCACAGGCTGCGGGCTATGTGGGCGCGGGCACGGTGGAGTTTCTGGTCGAAGGTGGTGACTTCTTTTTGATGGAGATGAACACGCGCCTGCAGGTCGAGCACCCTGTGACCGAAGCGGTCACCGGACTGGACCTGGTCGAGTGGCAGCTGCGCATCGCCCAGGGCGAGGCCTTGCCGCTGGCCCAGGAGGACGTGGTGTTCACGGGCCATGCCATCGAAGTGCGCCTGTGCGCGGAGGACGAAGACTTCAGGCCGCACGCCGGCACGGTTCAGCGCTTTCGCGAGCCGGGCGGCGTTCGTTTCGACCATGCGCTGTTCGAAGGCCTGGTGGTGCCGCCGCATTACGACTCCATGCTGGGCAAGCTGGTGGCGCATGCGGCCACGCGCGAGAAGGCGGTCGACAGCCTCCTCGCGGCGCTGGGCCGTACCGAGGTGCTGGGCCTGCCGACCAACCGCACCTTTTTGGCCGCTTGCCTGGGACATCCGGTGTTTCGAGCCGGTGATGCGCTGATTCCTTTTCTGGCAGAGCACGGCGCTGCTCTGAGAGCAGGACTGCGGAAAGCGCAAGAAGAGGCGCTTGTACCGCTGGGGCTCGCGGCGCTTTTCCCTGGGGCCGGCTCCGAGCTGCCGTGTTCGTTTCCCAAACCGCTCAGGCTGCGGCACGGCGGCCAGGTGCTGGACCTGCGCGTGCGCGAAGCGGGCCGGGGACGCCTGGAGGTGGAGACCGGGGGACAGACCTCACCGGAGGCGATGGTGGCGGGAGATGGTGCCATCACGGTGCAAACCAGTGGCACGCAGCGGCGCGTGGTGGCCTTGCGCCTTCTGGACGCCGTGGGGCAGGCCGCCTTGCGCTGGCATGTGCAGGCGGATGGCGTCGATCTTTTCCTCGAAGACGCGAGCTTTGAAGCCGCGGCTTCGGGCGCGGCGGCCGCATCGCGCGAGTTGCGTGCAGCATTCAATGGCAAGGTCATCGCCGTGCATGCTGTTCCCGGCCAGGCCGTGCGGCGCGGCGACACCCTGCTGGTGATTGAATCCATGAAGCTCGAACATACGGTCAATGCCCCGCACGACGCGGTGCTGGCGGCTGTGATGGTGGCGCCCGGCCAGCAGGCCGCGCCCGGCCAGGTCTTGCTGAGGTTTGAGGCATGAGCGCGTCGTACGCAGCTCGGGGCGAGGAGGAAGTAATCAACGCCATGGCCGATACCGTGAGGCTTTTTGCCGAACGCGAGATTGCGCCGCACGTTACGGCCTGGGACGAAGCCGGCGAGTTTCCCCGTGCGCTTTACACGCGGGTGGCTGAATTGGGCCTGCTGGGCCTGGGCTATCCCGAGGCGCTGGGCGGCACGCCGGCTTCCTGGCAGCTGCGCAACGCGGTCACCCTTGCCTTGTGCCGCTACGGCGGCAGCGGAGGTGTGATGGCAAGCCTCTTTTCCCACAACATCGCGCTGCCGCCCGTGCTGCGCCATGGCAGCCCGGATCTGCAACAAGAGATCATCACACCCGTGCTGCGCGGCGAAAAAATCGCGGCGCTGGCCGTCACCGAACCCGGCGGCGGGTCCGACGTGGCCGCGCTGCGCAGCACCGCGCGGCGTGACGGCGGCGACTATGTCATCGACGGCGAGAAGGTGTTCATCACCTCGGGTATGCGCGCCGACTTCCTGACCGCGGCCGTGCGCACCGGTGAGGCCAAGGGGCCGGCGGGCATCTCCTWGCTGGTGGTGCCGGGCGATGCGGCAGGCCTGTCGCGCAGCCCTTTGCAGAAGATGGGCTGGTGGTGTTCGGACACGGCGCATCTGCGCTTTGACAAGGTGCGGGTGCCGGCCCGCTACCTGATCGGCGAGGAGGGCGCTGGTTTCCGCATGGTCATGGGCAACTTCAACGGCGAGCGCATGGCGTTGGCCGTGGCCGCGCTGGGTTTTGCCGAGGCCTGTTACGACGAAGCACTGGACTGGGCGCGCCAGCGAAAGACTTTCGGTGCGGCTCTGGTCGAACGCCAGGTGGTGCGCCACAAACTGGTCGACATGCAGATGCGCATCGCCTCCACCCGCGCCTGGACGGACGCGTTGGCCGCGCGCGCCGATGCCGGCGAGGAGGCTTCGGGCAACGCCGGCTGGGTGGCCCAGGTTTGTTTGCTGAAGAACCATGCCACACAAACCATGCAGTTCTGCGCCGACCAGGCGGTACAGATCCTGGGCGGCATGGGCTATATGCGCGGCACCAAAAGCGAACGCATTTACCGTGAGGTCAAGGTCATGATGATAGGCGGCGGCGCCGAGGAAATCATGAAGGACCTCGCTGCACGACAATTGGGACTATGACCAAAGCACAGCCCATACCCACCGGTGCGATTGAATTCGAGCCGGATTTCGTCGCCGCACTCAAGAACTTGTTCGAGGAAAAAATCGTCTTCAACAAGCTGCTGGGGCTGAAGATCACTTCGGTGACGGCCGAAAGGGTCACGGCGCGCATCGACATGCGCAACGAGCTGATAGGCCACTATGCGCACAACCGCATCCACGGCGGCGTGATCAGCGCCGGGCTGGACGCCATGGGTGGGCTCGCGGTGATGGCGGCGATAGGTGCGCGCCATATGGATGAGACGCCGCTGCAGCGGCTGCAGCGTTTCACCAAGCTGGGGACTATAGATTTGCGGATCGACTATCTGCGGCCGGGGATTGGTGATTATTTTGAGCTTCGGGCTGAGGTGATGAGGCTTGGTTCGCGGGTGGCGAGTACGAGGATGGAGTTTTTGGGTTCTGATGGGAAGTTGTTTTCTACTGGGGCTGGGGCTTATATCGTTTCTTAGCCGGGGCTTGCTCCGGCGGTGCGTGCTCTTCTGAGTTTTGCTGGCCGGGGGTAGCCCGGCTGCTACTCACTTTTCTTTTGCTTCGCCAAAAGAAAAGTAAGCAAAAGAAAAGGCGACCCTGGTTGCTGCGTCCCTTCGCTTCGCTGCGGGCAACCTGCGGTGCTCGGTCCAGACGGGGTCTCGCTAAACTCGCCTTCGGCTCAAACAACGCGATCCCTGATCCGTCTGRACCTSCGCTCCTCGGCGCATCCACAAGGGGTGGGMGCGGGGARAWGAAAWCCRAACRGCCGAATACCAATAMCGAATACCTGAAGAAACAAGGACWCGCCWYGGCGAGTCCTTGTTTGTATTTGTCTTCTTTGTGTTTCCGTTTTTTCTGTCTTCTTTCTTTCCCCGTTCCCGCTTGCCCCGTCCTG